>CALNBC010000227.1 GCA_937874755.1 uncultured Clostridia bacterium | reverse complement strand
ACATGTGCGCAACTTTAATCATGTCGTATTGATTTGCCATTTTGTGCTTCCCCTCCAATCAAAACTGCGAAAAGATGTGTTGATTAGAATGTGCTAATTCATTGCAAAACGCATTGCCGGTTCCATGTCTGTTTCTTGTTTATATCGTCTACCATGAATCAATGCCAACATTGTACCATAACCATAAGCATCCAGCATATTAGCTATATCAACTATGACTTGACCTTCATCAAATTTTATCCTCGTCGAAAAACAGCCTTCTTTAGTGGCAATCGGGCAACCAGAGTCTTCGTCCTTCAGCGTAAATCCTTTGAAAAAACAATACTTTTGTTCTCCATCGATGAATTGGGCAAATGGTGTATTGATATCACAACATGATTTCCAATGACGCGAAGAAAATGCCCCTAACTCCATAATACTAATTCCATCCGATTTGTTTATATAATATATTGAATGCTATCTCCCATATGTAAAAATGAATCTTTCTGCACTTATGGAGAATAACAGTTCAGTTTTCCATAATTGCTATTTGAGGGTTTTTCTCATAAAGTTAATATCGCCAATTTCTTTAGTAAATCCCCATTTTTCATAAAAAGCCATTTTGTCAGATTTACAATACAATTCAAAGTGTTGCACATGTTGAAGTTTAGGGTGCGTCGTTACTTGGTCAATCAATATTCGACCCAAACCTTTTCCTTGATATTTTTCATGTACAATAACATCGAATATTAAGGCTTTATAGACAAAATCTGAAAGAACGCGTGTAAAACCAATGAGTCTATTCGTTTTATTTTCGCATATTCCGATGAGGATGTCTGAATTTTCTAGCATTACCAATACATCTTCAAACTTTCGGTTATTTGTCCACCATTCTTGCTGGTATAACTCGTAGAGTTCTATGATTTGCTGTTCATCTAGTGATGAGATGATATTGTAATCCATTCATGTTTCATTCCCTTCAAAAGGTGTATAATTATATCATTTACCTTTTAAGTGTACACGTCCTTTTTTTAAGTAGTGCTTATTCATTGGCTCTTGTTATCAATACCACCGTCTCGACGTGCCGTTCATGGCAACATGTCTGTCATTTTCAAATTAGCTATCAGATTGTTTGTTTCCTGCGTCTTCTAAATATACCATATAACGGCAAATAGCGGAGAAAGAATGGATACTATACTAAACTGTACAGAAAAGATACGGTGATGGTATTCTTAAGAGAAGAGCAAGAAATTGTATAAAGATATCAGCATTTGCCAGAAAGTCCCACAGTATAAACTCGATACTGTGGGACTTCTTATTGGCGTTTGTTTATCACCGCAAATCACGCAGAATGAGTCCCGCTGCCAACGCTGCTGCCGAGCTTTTTTTATCCAGCGCCCGAAACCTCCTTTTACGGCATTTCGAAACCGTACTCCTTGGCAATCCAGGTGGGCAGCTCCATGCGCACAGTGTATAGCGGGTCGACTATCTGGCAGATGCGCAGGTCGCAGGCGGCGGATAGCAGCATACCTGCTTCGTGCAGCTCCATGCCTAGCTTGTCGCACAGGAACGCGTGGAGCTTGTGCGTAACGTCGAAAGATGCTTCGTCCAGCGTCTTGGCGGAGGAAAGCATCACAATCCTGTCCTTCGTGAGGAGCATGGGCATGTGCACGTCAAAGTCCTTTACTACGTCCACCTTTACGGTTATGCGTCCCGAAACTTCCACGCCGCAGATTATGATTTCGCCATCGCCCATTACGGCGTGAATGTCGCCCATTGCGAGGAGCGCGCCTTCGGTGTTCACAGGCAGGTAGAGCGTGCTGCCTTCGCCAATCAGCTTGCAGTCCATGTTTGAGCCGTGGGTGCCCGGTGTGCCGGTGGGGATGTCCTCCCCCTTGGGAGCGGTGCCGATAACGCCTATCATGGGCTCGGCGGTCAGGGTAATTTTGTCGTTGAATTTGACCTTGCCGTCGCTAATAGGCACTATCTTGGTGCGTTCTTCCTTGAGCACGTCGCCCAGCACGCCCGCGCCCGGACCGATAGCCATGACCGCGTTTTCTGCGAGCTCTATTTTTAGTATCTGCACCTTCAGAACATCGCCGGGCATTGCCCCTTCGACGAACAGCGGACCGGTCGCGGGATTGATGCAATTCCAAGGGACGAGGCTCATCTTGTCGTCCTCGGTTTTGATGCTCTCGCTGTAGCAATTAAGCGTTTCAAAGCATACGGTGTCCCCCGGTTTTGCCCGCGCAGCAGGGGGGTTGTTTGGCGACATCGTTATTACGGACTTGTTGCTCGAAATGTTGATCATCACTACACTCCTGTCTTTATATTGCAGAACTTATGCTCCACATTGACATTATAACCCACAACACTCGATACGAACAAGGTTAGCGTTTGAACTTTATTTTTATCATAATAAATTGCCGCCTTTTGCGATATTAAATGTACATTTAGCTTTTTACTCTGCGTGTGTGCCGTATTGTTGCGAAAAACTCCCCCTGTGCGCCCGAATTTAATCCAAGGCTGCCCACATGAGGGGAGTTTTGCTGTGCGCAATGCGCAGTTTATGTCAATCCAGCTCGAAGGCGCCTGTATAGAGCTGGTAATACCTGCCCTTGTCAGCTATGAGCTTATCGTGGCTACCGCGCTCGATTATCTTGCCGTGGTCGAGCACCATTATGACGTCGGAATTCTTGATGGTCGACAGCCTGTGGGCGATGACGAATACCGTCCTTCCCTCCATGAGACTGTCCATTCCCTTTTGGACTATCGCCTCGGTACGCGTGTCGATGGAGGAGGTCGCCTCGTCGAGTATCATCACGGGCGGGTCGGCGACG
>CALNBC010000226.1 GCA_937874755.1 uncultured Clostridia bacterium | reverse complement strand
GATGTAAACGCCATCGCCGAAGAAGCTGCACAAGACCTCTTCTCCCAGTTTGGCGCGATTACCCCCGCTTCGGGAGTTTACGGTACGGTTTTTAGGCGGGAGGCGATTTCTGCACTGCTTGAAGTGTTTTCGGATATGTTCAGCGCGGAGGAAGCTCAAAAAGGTCGCTCCCTGCTGATGGGCAAGGAAGGCGAGGCGATAGCTTCCGACCTTATAGACATTGTGGATGACCCTATGCTGGAATCCGGCTTGATTAGGCGCGCGTTTGACGACGAGGGCGTCCCCACCCAGCGCACGGGCGTCGTGGAGAAGGGTGTGCTGGTCAGCCTGCTCCACAACATCAAGACCGCGAAGATAGCCGGTTGCGAAACCACAGGCAACGCCGGCAAACCCTCCGTCGCGGGTTCAGTCGGAGTATCGCCCTGCAATTTCCACATAGTCCCCGGCGAGTACACGCTGGACGAGCTCTTCAAAAAGCTGCGCAACGGCGTTTTTATAGTAGAGGTCAACGGACTGCACGCAGGCTGCAACCCCGTTTCGGGCGCATATTCCGCGCTGGCAAGGGGCTTTATGATAAAGGACGGCAAAAAGGCGGAGCCAATAGAACAAATCACCGTATCAGGCAACTTTCTCGATCTGCTCAAGAATGTGACCGCCGTTGGCGACGACTTGAAGTTCGACCTCAACGCAATGAACGTCTCCGCGCCTTCCATGCTCGTTTCCTCGGTTACGGTAGCGGGCAAATAATCCAACCATGGAGTTTCGAATGGAAAAGGAAAAACCCTTCCGCGTGCTCGCCGTCAACCCCGGCTCCACCTCCACCAAGCTAGCCGTATTTGACAACGAGACGGCGATAGCCGAGCGCTCCATACACCACGACCGCGGCAAAATCAAGAGCGCGGACGGGCTTATGGGGCAGCATGTAGTTCACAAGGAGACGGTAATGACCGCGCTCGCCGAAATGGAAGTTGACCCGTCAACTCTCGACGCTGTTGTCGGCAGAGGCGGTCTCATCCAGCCTATTGACAGCGGAACTTACAGAATAAACGACCGGATGCTCCACGACCTCGAAGAGACCGCCGAGCAGCACGCGTCGTCGCTTAGCGGCATCATCGCGGCGGACATCGCTAGTGACCTTGGCATACCGAGCTTTGTGGTGGACCCTGTAGTGGTGGACGAGCTCGACCAGAACGCAAAGCTGACTGGTTTCCCCGGCATTGAACGAAGAAGCGTATTCCACGCGCTCAACCAGAAAGCGGTGGCGCGCAAAGTCGCCAAAAAGCTGGGCATGCCCTACGAAAACGGGCGGTTCATAGTCGCCCACATGGGCGGCGGCATAACCATAGGCGCGCACAGGTACGGCAGGGTGATAGACGTAAACGATGCCATGTCCGGCGAGGGTCCCTTTACCCCCGAACGGGCGGGCACCATACCCACCGTGCCGCTCATAAAGCTCTGCTTTTCGGGCGCGTACACCGAGGAAGAGCTCATACGCAAGGTGCAGCGCTCCAGCGGAATGACGGGTTACCTAGGCACCAACGACCTTCAAAAATGCGAGCGCCTCATCAAAGAGGGGGATGAATACGCTACCCTAGTGCTGGAATCCATGGCATATCAGGTCAGCAAGGAGATTGGCGCGATGGCGGCGGTGCTCGAAGGCCGGGTGGACGCGATTATTCTGACGGGCGGTCTTGCCCGCTCGGTGCGCTTCACGGGGTGCATCAAGCAGCGCGTCAGCCTTATCGCCCCCATCGAGGTATTCCCCGGCGAGGGGGAAATGCTCGCCCTCGCCCAGGGCGCTTTGAGGGTGCTTCGGGGCGAGGAAGAAGCCAAGGAGTACTGAAAGGACTATGCCATGCGCGAACCTCCCCAGCTCAAGCAAAACGAACGGCTGGACGACCTTTCAAACGGCCTTTTCATAATTCAGGACACCAAGGGCTTTTGCTTCGGAAGCGACGCGGTGGTGTTGTCCTCCTTTTGCAGGGTCAAGCGCGGCGGCAGGATCGCCGACCTTTGCTCGGGCAACGGCATCATCGCGCTACTGCTTAGCGCCCATACCGACGCAAAAAAGATTGTCGGCATAGAGATTCAAGAGGGCGCGGTCGAGTTGGCGCGGCGCTCAGCGGCATATAACGGGCTGACTGATCGCGTGGAATTCCTGCATCTGGATTTAAAGGACGCGCCCGCATCCTTGGGTGGCAGCTCCTTCGACACGGTGGTCTGCAACCCGCCCTACGGCAAGGCGGGCAGGTCTTTTTTCGAAGAGGTCAGCTCCCGCGCCATCGCGAGGCACGAGATTCTATGCACCCTCGCCGACTGCGTGGGGCAGTTAATCAATAAC
>CALNBC010000225.1 GCA_937874755.1 uncultured Clostridia bacterium | reverse complement strand
GGGGCAGCATGCAGAGCTCCCAATTACTTCAAAACGCAATAACAGCGATAAGGGAATTGAGCAAAAGCGATTGGCAGAGTTTTTTCAGCAAATCGTCGAAGGTCGAGCAGACTCTTGGGACCGACCCCGTGTACAGATTTATGGACGATCCGTCCAAGAGTTATTGCAGGGAATGCGTGAGGCGGCTCGCAAGGCGCACGAGAACAGC
Organism: uncultured Clostridia bacterium; assembly: GCA_937874755.1. GTDB lineage: Bacteria > Bacillota > Clostridia > Christensenellales > CALWSW01 > CALNBC01. Next base: position 2,562 of record CALNBC010000225.1, on the reverse strand, counting down.
GGAGGTCTCCGTTGCCCGTACCGCGCTATCGCTTGCAGAAACAGGCGAAGATGAGCGCCGCCGCCACGCCGGATGGTGGATAACTGGGGATGGAATCCCCGCCCTTCGAGCCGCGCTAATCGGAAACGATGTGCGCGCCGCGATAGCGGACAGCACAAAGCAGGCAGATTCTACGACAGAAAAACAGGAAAAAGCGAAGACTCCAGGCACACGGGCAGTGGCGAGATTCCCCCGCAGGAATTCCAGGAACCTATTGGTATTCCTAGGCATAATTCTCGTTATCCAATATGGGGTATTGACTATCTGCTGGATCATATCCGGCTCGCCTTGGGCAATGCTCTTGTCTATCCCGGCGGGCGTTTCTGCATGGACCATTTGCCAGGATTTGGTAGTGCGATGCGCTTCAAGGCTCCCCGTAAGACGGCTGCCCAGATACGCATTTGCTGAGGGTATTCCGGACAAATGCCGAACGCTGTTGACCGTTACCACCCTTGTGGATTCGCCCGAGAGGGCAGGCGAACTTGTCAGAACTCTGGATGTACACTCAAGAGCGTGCAATAGGGAAAAGAACATTTATTATTGCTTGCTTTGTGACCTTCCTGAAGCGGATGCTCCCGAGAAACCCGAGGACGCAGAGATTATTAAAGCGCTGAACGAGGGTATTGCCGAACTGAATGGCAACGAGGAACTCTTTTACGCGCTGATAAGGCCGCGGGTTAGGAATTTTAAAGGAGTTTATACGGGTCACGAAAGAAAGCGCGGCGCACTAATGTGGCTGAACGAGCTGATACTGTCCGGCAAAAGCGATGAACTTCCCGGTGGTATAGCCTACGTCTTGACGCTGGACGCGGACACCCGACTGCCCCATGGTGCTGCGAGAAAGTTGATAGGAGCGCTGGCGCACCCGCAGAATGCCCCGGAAATAGATATTAACGGAAAGTTGACGGGTCATGCGCTGATTGCGCCTAGGGTGGAACACACCGCAAAAGGAGCGACAAAATCGGCCTTCGCCAAGCTGTTTTCGGGTAACGCAGGGCTGGACTCCTATTCGTCCGCGGTTAGCGAGTTCTTTTTCGACGTGTTCGGCGAAGGAAATTACTGCGGAAAGGGAATATACGACTTGAGCACGTTTTCCTCTGTTCTGGCAGGACGCATTAAGGATGAACGCGTGCTCAGTCACGACCTTCTCGAAGGCTGCTACGCGAAGGCGGGCTTTGCATCGGATGTAGCCGTATACGACGACCATCCCGCCAAATACCTTCCCTTTATGCGTAGGGAGCACAGGTGGATACGCGGCGACTGGCAGTTACTGCCCTTCATATTCGGTAAATCGGGGCTGAATGCCCTCTCAAGATTTAAGCTGACGGATAATCTTCGGCGCTCCCTCGTCATGCCCGCTGCCACCGCAGTGATACTGTTTGCACCTTTGGTGGAGGCTTCCTGGGCGTACTCGCTGATAGCTCTGCTTTCACTTTGCTCCTCTTATCTTGTGGATATGGTACGGGCGGCGCTTCGCACCAGGGATGCGGTAGTGCGCCTGTTTGACTCTTACGAAAGCATAAAGCTCACCGCGGCAAGGCTGCTGTTTAAGCTGTCTGTATTGCCTTACGAAGGCTGGGTCGCGATTTCCGCAGCAGCAGTCTCCCTTTGGCGCACCCTCGTTAGCCACAAGAACATGCTGCAATGGGTTACCGCTGCCCAAGTAGACAAAACTGCCGAGCGCAGTGTCGCAGGGTATTACAAAAAGATGCTTGCTGCGCCTCTAACCGGAACGATTCACGCGGTTATCGGCATACTGACGGGCAACTGGATGGCGCTATTGCTGTCTGTGCTTTGGTGGGCGGCACCATACATAGCCGCAAAGATGTCCGAGCCGACCCAAAGCCCAAAGATTATGGATGAGGATAGGGCTTACCTTCACGAGATCGCCCGCCAGAGCTATGCCTTCTTTTCGGAGAATTGCGTGAACGGCATTCCGCCGGACAATATTCAGATTTACCCAAAAGCCGTATCCGTGGAGCGCACTTCGCCTACGAATATTGGCATGGCGCTCATCGCGCCACTTTGCGCTTTTTCGCTCGGCATTATCAAGGAAGACGAGTTGAGGCAAAAGACGAGCGATACGCTGACTGCAATAGAAAGGGCAGAAAAATGGCACGGTCACCTATACAACTGGATGGACGTACGAACTCTACGACCGATTCATCCCCTTTTTGTATCCAGCGTTGACAGCGGAAACCTCGCTGCATCTCTCTTGGTCATACAAGGGTATTTTAAGGATAATATTGGCGAACGCGCCAAGAAGCTGCTGTCGGATATGGATTTTTATCCTTTGTACGACGAAGAGTCAAAGCTTTTCTCAATAGGTATGGACTGCAAAAGCAACATGTTGAGCGCCTCGCACTACGATCTTCTAGCTTCTGAATCCAGATTGCTGTCCTATGTGACCATCGCCATTGGCGCTGTCGAAGCCTCCCACTGGTTTAGGCTCGCAAGACCGCTGACTGCCATGGATGGAAGGCGCGTGCTCATTTCCTGGAGTGGGACGATGTTCGAGTATAT
>CALNBC010000224.1 GCA_937874755.1 uncultured Clostridia bacterium | reverse complement strand
TTACGGGTGGCTTCTTGGTGGCTACATTAGGCTATATGCTGGAGAAGTTCCGCAAAGAACAGAACACGGTTGCCGGAGCTGAAGACACCCAGGAATTCTTGAACGTACATGAAAGGCTGCGGGAATATGCCGCATCAATGGTATATGGTGCAGACTTTGACCCGTTCCTTATCCGTGCGGCGCAAATGAACATGGTTTTAGCTGGTGATGGTAGAGGGCATATCTATAATCTCAATTCTCTGGAATTCCCCTTGGGACATATGGCGGATGTGGATGCGGCTAAGAAGGAAATCGGCTTTGAAACGGTAGACATCATCGCCACAAATCCCCCGTTTGGTTCGGACATCCCGATAACAGACAGACATATTTTGGAACAATACGAACTGGCGCATAACTGGGAATCAGACGGTGAAGGTGGGTTTCGGATGACGCAGACGTTGAAGAATAGCATGTCGCCGGAAATCCTCTTCATAGAACGTTGTGTGAAATGGTTGAAACCCGGCACAGGGCGCATGGGGATTGTCCTTCCCGATGGTGTTCTGGGTAACCCTGCTTCTGAGTACATTCGCTGGTGGATTATGCGTGAAACGCAGGTGCTTGCTTCAGTTGATCTTCCCGTAGAAGCATTCATAGCAGAAGCGAATGTTAATATTTTGACTAGTCTGCTTTTCCTTCGCAAGAAAAGCAATCATGAGAAGCTCCAGGAAGCCATGAATGGGATGGCAGATTATCCGGTATTTATGGCTGTCGCCGACAAGGTGGGCTATGACCGTCGAGGCAACAAACTCTACAAACGCACCCCGGACGGTGAAGACATTGTGGCGCCGGTAGAATAAACCGAGAAGCTCCGCATTGGGGGCAAGGTCATTGAACGCGTCCTGACGCGGAATGAGAAGATAGAGGACAATGATTTGCCTGTTATCGCAAAAGAGTACAAGAAATTTCTCATGGAGAGTGAAGAATGACAGAACAAGAAAACATCGAACTCGCGGCGGAAACCGGTGAAGAAGAAAACACTCCTGAGAATTTCTTCATTGACATTCTGACGGGTAACAAAGAAAGTGCAAACGCTAAGAAACTGCTTGTGCAAAAAGTATTGCGCCAACTGATTGAGGGGTATGGTTTTAGTCGCAGTGATTTGGAAACAGACTACAAACCGCGAATTCAGGGGCATGGGCGCAAGCGTATTGACATTGCGGTTTTTCAGCCGGATGCTGAGCATACGAATGAAAATTTGCAGCGTATCATTATCTGTGTGAGCCAGAAGAACAGAGACAAACTGCGTATTTACGCCGAAGCGGAAGCGGATGTCCAGTCATTGCAGGACTTGATGGAACTTCTCCCGAATGTCTCTCTTGGCATGTGGACGAATGGTCAAGAAGAATTCATGGCGCGGGTTGAACAGACCCGTTTTGAAACAAAGATCAAACCGATTGGCATCTGGCCGGCTCCAGCGGAAGGGACAACTGATATTGATAAAACCGGCGGTGTCATTCAGGTCGCCGCGGATGCTGAAGGTTTGGAGGATGCCCTCAGCAGGTGTTTGCAATACCTGAATCGAAATCTTGGATTAGACCACAAGGATGCCTTCAAGCAGTTAGCGGTATTGTTGTTTGCAAAGATGTGTGACGAGATAAAGCCGATGAGCGAGCGGCTGTTCTGGATAAAGGGCGAAGAACCCTATACGCCGGAAGGACAAGAGGCTATTTCCATTCGTATTCATCATGCTGTCGAGCAGGCTAAGGAATGGCAACCTGGTTTGCTTGCCCGTGGATGGGATTTGCATTTGGAATCCCATGAAACGGCAGTATTGGTCAAAGAGCTAGCCCGCTATGCTTTGCGCGACACGCAGCCCAAATATCGGACAACGGCTTTTCGTACCGTTGCCCGCCGCGTCATGGACGGAACAGAGGGACGATACCCCACGCCACTCAATGTGGCGGAACTTGCGGTGTCTATGCTCGACCCAACGCGGGGCGAAAGGGTTCTTGACTGCTCTTGCGGTACGGGGACTTTTCTTACTATGACCGCAGATCACATTTTCAGGCAGAACTTGTTTTCGAAAGGACTAACCCCGGAGGCGGCAACGAACGGCACCCTGCGCGACGCACTTGCTGTTGCGGAAAAATGGGTGGCAGAAAACGCTTTTGGCTGTGATATAGACCCGTTCCTTGCTGTCACCAGCCGCATGAATCTGCTCTTTACTTCAGGCAATCCCGGAAGCGTATATCGGCTGGACTCTCGCACATATCCGGATGGGGATTTGGACGGCAATGCTGCGGCAAGATCGGCGATTCCGTTGGGGAGCATGGACGTTGCCTTGCTCAATCCGTGGTTCTCGACCAAAGACACGGTGACCGACCCGGCGATACTAAATCGCTTCGAATTGGGCAACACTTGGACTCCCGATGGCGAGGGCGGTTATCGCAACACAGGTAATCTGAACGCCGCAGGCATTCCGCCGGAAGTGCTCTTTATCGAACGAGTATTGCAATGGGTAAAGCCCGGAACCGGTCGCGTCGGTATTCTTTTGCCGGATGGCGTTCTCGGCAATCCGGGAGACGAGTACATTCGTTGGTGGATTTTGCGGCATTGCGAAGTCTTGGCTTGCGTCGATTTGCCGATAGAGCCGTTCAAAGTGACGGTCAAAGAATACGGGCTGACCCCTGCTCTTCCTAGCTTGCTGATTCTGCGTCGCCGTAGCCAGCAAGAATTGAATCAACCAAAACATCCTGACTACAAGGTGTTCATGGCAGTGGTAGACCGTGCAGGCGTGGACGCAAGAGGTAACACACTATTTCAGCGTTCGTCGGATGGCGAGGAACTCATCTTCGATGAAGAAGTGGTTGAACGCATACGGCACGGCGACCGTGTAGAAATCCGGCGTACCGTTCGACGCGACCGACGCATTCATGATGAATTGCCATTGGTTGCTGAGAAATACAAAGAGTTTTGCGAGACCGGAGAGGTGACGTTATGAGCAGAAAGTTTCAGGTAAAAGTGATTCCAAGTAATTGGTTGAAGAGTGATGGGTATCGCTTGGATTGCGGACCTTATCTTTCTGGTGCCATTGAAGCTCGTGAATTGATGATAAAGCATCGGACAGAGCGGCTCGATAGTCTAACCGAAGGCTATAATGGGGGGATTTTCAACGGTCCTCGTTTCGCAAGGCAATATGTTGAAGAACGAGAATATGGTGTACCGTTTTTGGGGAGCACTGATATTCTTGATGCTGATATTACTCATTTGCCGTTAATCTCAACCCGTCAGGTTGCCGACACTCCTCAATTAGTTATTGAAGAAGATTGGACACTTATCACATGCTCAGGAACCATCGGCAGAGCAGCTTATTCTCGGACAGATATGAAAGGGATGGCAGGATCACAGCATTTCATGCGTGTTGCTCCAGACAAAGATAAAATCAAACCTGGATTCTTATATTCCTTCTTGTCGAGTAGATTCGGCATACCGCTGGTCATATCAGGAACTTATGGCGCAATTATTCAGCACATTGAACCGAGCCATCTTGCCGACCTCCCCGTCCCCCGTCTTGGCGCAGTAGAGGAAAAGGCGCATGAGCTGGTGCAACGCGCCGCAGATTTGATGGTTGAATCTTCAACTATATACAAAAAAGCCGCCGATATGATTAATCAGCAGTGCGGCTTTCCCGAGAAATTAGCTATGTCAGCGCGTGTGTTTGCCTTTTCAGTAGCTAATTCTAACAGTCTGTTTAGTCGATTGGATGCTACTTTTCATAATCCGACCGCCCAACAAGCAGAACAATTGGTTTTGGATGCGAAAGGCATAACGCTCAATGACGCGGGGGTCAAAGGATTCGAATCCAATAGATTAAAGCAAATATTCGTGGATGAAGAATTCGGAACACCTTTTATCACTAGTGGCGGTATATTCCTTAAAAGCATTGAACCGGAGCGTTTTATTCGTACTCAATCGCTTGGGGATGATGAAGAATCGTGGAGAATAAATCAGCAGGACATCCTTCTTGCGCGGAGCGGACAAGTCGGCGGTATTATAGGTCGAGGCGTCTGGTCGGACGCACGGTTTGATGGAATTGCTGCATCTCCGCACATTATACGATTAAGAGCCACGGATAATGACTATCCCGCAGGATATGTGTTTGCTTTTCTGTGCCTAACGGATATTGGTTATCAATTGCTTTCTCGTACTGCCGCTGGAAGTTCTATCCCATATCTTCCCCTTGATGCTGTTTTGAAGATTCGCATTCCAACATCTACGACAAAAGAGTTTAGGGAAGATATTCATAACATGGTAGTACAAGCCGGTATGTTACGAGGTCAATCGCAGAAACTCGAAAAAGATGCCGTTCTTCTTGTGGAACAGGCAATCGAAAAGGGAGGGCAATGATGGCGAAGATCATCCCTATCGGACAACCTGTCAATGATGCCGAGCGCAAAGCCATCGGTTTCCTTCGCGACCGTCTTCCCGACGGCTGGCTTGTCATACACAATTTCGAAATGCGCAAACAGAATGAGGTATTCGAGATTGACGTGGCAATCATCGCACCCCATGTGGTGTATCTGGTAGATATCAAGGGGACCAAGGGCAACATCGACGTGATTGGCCCCAAATGGTATCCGGAAGGCCGTCAGCCATTCGTTTCCCCTTTAGCAAAGCTACGCAGCCATGCAAAAGTCATGCACAATATCATCTGTGATAGCAATCCTGGTCAAATAGAGCTTCGCAAAGTCTATGTTCATGCGGTCGTGCTGTTAACGGCGGATGACGCTACTCTGGCAGATCGCGATGGTAGGGATAGCCCGGATGTTACGGACATCAAACATTGTCTGAAGTATTTTCAGGACAAAACTAAGATACCAGCTCATTTTTTAGACAATATCCTCCCCTATTCATCTCAAGTTGCCAAAGTGATAACCGGTCGCGGAAAAGCTAAAACATCCGCGCTGGTATTCCGCGAATGGCAAGTGGAAGAAAAGCTGGGCGGTACAGACCGATATTCGGAATACCGAGCCAAACATAACCTCCTTGGGAGCAGTGGCGGACAAGCACGGCTGCGCGTTTATCAAGCCGACCCATATCAAGATAAAGATGCACGGAAAGAAGAATTGCTGCGAATCAGCAATTCTTACCGGGCAGTTGCGCATATGCCTTCCCATGCAAACATTCTTGCTGTCAGAGATTTCTTTCCGACAGAAGAGGAAGACCGGTTTGTCCTTGTGACAGAGGATGCACCGGGATACGTCTTGCGACTGCATGTCATCAAGCCTTCGTTGGCATTGACTTTTGACCAAAAGCTCCAAGTGATGCATGGGGTTTTGGCTGCGCTTGACCATGCTCATCATTATGAAGTCATCCACCGCAATCTGACTCCCGACGACATCCTTGTCTCAAAGGGTGGTCAAGTACGGTTGACAGGCTTCGATTTCGCACGAGTGGGGAAAAACCGTACAGAGACAATAGCATATCAGATAGTAGATGACCTTGAAACAGACTATCAGGCTCCTGAATGCTACAAAGACCCGGCGCAAGCCAGTATCGCATCAGATCTGTATTCGGCAGGACTGATTTTCTATGAGCTATTGACCGGGGAAGCGCCTTTTGAAAGCACTGACCAAATGTTGGAGGCTGATGGCAAATTCCCGCTCAAGCCCTCGGAACTAAACAGTGATTTGCCAAAGGGAATTGATGAATGGTTGCAGCTGTTTTGCGAATTTGATCCAGAAGACCGTCATGTCAGCGCCGCCGTCGCAGACAAAGCGCTGGATGCCATCATATTGCCTGAAGCCGCTGAGGGACAAGCGGAATCTGCCGGAGAAACCGCTTCTCCACCAATTTTGCCGGTTTTGCTTGCCAATCTTCCGCACGATTTCTTGTTGCAGGAGCGTTTTCGCGTGCAAAAGAAGCTTGGTTCCGGCGGCTTTGGCGTGACATATAAAGTATTTGACGTGTTTGGCGATGTGGTAAGGGTCATGAAGTTGGTCACCAAAGACCGCCTCAGCGTCTTTCAACGTATGAAGAAAGAATACAAGGCGCTGAGTTCACTGCCGGAACACCCGCATGTTGTGAAAGTAGTATATGCGGACAGGCTTACCGATACAGAGCGAACGCCATTTATTCTTTTTGAATACGTGGATGGGTTGGATGTGTCCGATATGATGGATGCCGAAACTCTTACTTTGCTTGATTGTGTTCGCATTGTAAGGGAGACCGCAGAAGGGCTTGCCCATCTTCACAAAAATGGGGTCTTTCATCAGGACATCAAGCCGTCAAATCTATTGTGGACGGATGACGGCGTTCGCATCATCGATTTCAATGTGTCGGTGACTGCGGATGAAACCCATGTTGTCGGCGGTGGAACCAAGCGCTATATCCCACCTGATTACGACTACACAACAGAACCGAAAGAGCTAGACCGCATCGACCGTGACATTTATGCTTTAGGCATCACTCTATATGAATGTTTGACCGCAGGCAAATACCCTTTCAGCGAGATAAACCCGCCCATGAATACTCCACCGAGGGATATTAGGCAATTCAGGGGCGGCAGTGAGCTAACACAGCCGTTCATCAACTTCATCGAAAGGCTCATCGCCCCCAATCGCACTGAGCGCTTTGCTTCAGCAGAAGAGGTGTTATCGGCATTAGAAACGATAAAGCAATTCAGGACCACGACGGCAGACAGCATTGGTATTGATCGTAAACAAGGCGGCGTATTTCCTGGTTTTGGCACAGAGAAAAAGAACTTCAATCCTTATGTAAGTTACCTGCTGACCCTATTTAGCCAGAGCCGTGTCTCAAACGCAGGGACACGCGGCTTGGATGCAATTGGGAAAGAGACCTATATCCCAACGCTCCTGGATAAGAGGCTGGTTCCTTCCTTGCTGGCCGGTGAACATCGGTTGGTCATCATCAGCGGCAATGCCGGTGACGGGAAAACAGCTTTCATTCAGCAATTCGAATCTGTACTTGAGAGAAAAGGTGCGACCATGCAGCGGGGAGTCAACGGTGCTTTGTTCCGCCTTGATGAGCATACATTCCTGAGCAATTACGACGGTAGCCAAGACGAAGGAAACGAGCAGAATAATATAGTCTTGGATAAGTTCTTCAGCCCGTATAGTGGTAATGATCCCAATTCATGGTCTGATTCGCAAACCCGCATTATCGCAATCAACGAAGGCCGGTTGGTTGACTTCTTATTAGAACACAGTGACAAGTTCCCGCTGCTGTTGAAAATCGTCCAAAGCGGTTTGAATACAATGCCAGAATCGCTTCACGGTGTGATGGTCATCAATCTTAATATGCGTTCTGTGGTAGCGAATAGCGAAAATACTGCATCTATCATGGAGCGTATGCTTCAAAAGATGGTTCAGAGTGAGTATTGGACTGCTTGCGAATCTTGCGACTTGAAAGGAAAATGTTATATTCAGCACAATGTTCGTACTTTCCAAGATGAAGTCGTTGGGGCAAAAGTCACAGAACGATTGAAATACCTCTATTCCATCACCCACTTCCGTAGTCGTATGCACATAACGATGAGAGATTTGCGCTCAGCGTTATCCTTCATGCTTGTTGGGGCGAAAAATTGCGATGAAATACACTCTTTGTACCAAAGCGGCGGCGAAGAAGTGAAACATGAAATACTCGACAGCTACTATTTCAATTCATGGATGGGTGGCAGCAAACCTTCACAAGACAGGCTCATCGCGCTGCTTCGAGAAATTGATATGTCGGATGTGAGCAATCCCGCACTCGACAGAGATTTGGGAATGTTCTCGCCGCAAATGAAAAAGGGAAATCGTTTTTCTTTCAACTTGCGCGACCAATATGACGATGACATCGTAGAAGCTTTGTTCCGGGATTTGCCAAGAGACTATTCTTCCGGTAACCGTGCGTTTTTGATGGAGAAACACCACAGATATCTGTCGCACTTGCGCCGTAGACATTTCTTTGAATGTCGTGACGGCGGCGAAAAAAGCTGGATGGATATGCTTCCGTACAAAGGGGTGCGCCAGTTTGCTGATATGGTGCAGACTATGGCAGAGGGCACAAGTGCAAGCGCTGAACAGTATATTCTAGCCATCAATCGAGGCGAAGGGCTGACCGCACCCGAACGGCTTGAATATACTGTTCAGCGCTTGCGCTTGTGCC
>CALNBC010000223.1 GCA_937874755.1 uncultured Clostridia bacterium | reverse complement strand
GGAACCTCTTCCATGACGGGGTGGGTTATGCCCCTGGAAAGGCTGACGGCGGAAATTCCGAAAAAGCACTTGTTGATGGAAAAATTGCGTATGAACTCGCCTGTGTCCGGTCCGATGGTCATGCCCGAGGATGAGCGCACCTTGCCGCCGGGAAGGTAAACGTCCACTCCTTGTATGAGGGAGGCCTTAGCCGCCTGGTTGACGTTCAATGTGACTATTGAAAGCGGAGTCTTTCCGCCGAGGTAATCGAGTATATCCTCTACTGTGCTGCCTGAATTTATGGCGATTATGTCCCCCGGAACCACGAGGTCGGCGGCTTTTTTGGCGATGATCTGCTTCGCCTCGAAATTCTCCTTGCGCTTATGGATTATGTTTTCTTCCCGAACGCTGCCCATGGTGGCTGTGTGCTTGAAGTACGCCCCGCCGTATACTACAGAAATATCCCAGTCCGCGGCGAGCGCCTTGAGGTCCCGCCGGATGGTCTCCCCACCCACGCCGTACAGCGCGGCGAGCTCGTTTACCTTGACGGAGCCGTCGCAGTAGAGCTTGTCCAATATGCCTTTTCGCCTGTCGATTGACAGCATTGCTGTTCCCCCTCATTTGCAGCGCCCCCGTTTATAGCGGGGGCGCTTAAGTTTGTGTGTCTGTTTACCCCTCGATGCTAAGGCAAGTTGATATGCATCCCCGTTCCGGACGCTTCCGGCTTCCTCTTTCTCTTTGCTCGTTGTTATTTTAACAGCATTTAAGGCGTCGTTCAAGCTTCAACCCAACAATTACAGGTGATAGACTTGGCAGCCCAAAGTTCTAAGGGGTCAACGGACCGCCACAGATGCCGCAACGCGGTAAAGTCCCTTTATGCCCTGTCCAAAGTTCGGGCGGCGATTATATCCACCCCAGTATCGAGTATGTTTTTGATTATTGCATCGCCGGCTTTTACGGGCGCGTCTACCTCGGTTTTGTAGATGCGCTTCAGGCATTCCGCCATAGCGCCCTTGGGCACAGGCGCTGTGCTGATAACAGGCAGGCGGGCAATGTCCGCCCCTTTTAGCACCACCGTCGTGGTTAGCATCCTCTTGGGGTCGGTGTATTCGCTTTTTGCATGAATCTCACCCCGCTTACAGCCCGAAACGGTCAGCTCGCCGCCCTCGTCCCTGAGGGTTAGGTCGCAACTGACGGGGCAAACGGTGCAGGTGTAGTTCCTCTCTGTCATAATACTTTCCCTCCTACTCCACGTCCACGACCAACGGCGCTGAAAGCTCGCTTGCCGGAGTAAAGCGAATCGAGAGCATCTCCGGCGGGTTGGCGACGGCATGTTTCTTTGAGTAAAGCACTTCACCGCCACACTTTACTGTTGCGGTCACTCCCACAAGCGGCTTTTTGACGCGAAGGTAAAGAGCCTTTTTCTGCCAATGCCTTTTCAAATGACGCAACGATTTCGTTGTCTGTCAACTCAATCATCCTTTCCCAATTTGGTTGGCCGAGCGCCTCGAAAGCCGAGGCGCGCGGGGTATTCCCTTTCCCTTTTTATGCGTGTTAGTGCTTTATCCAGTTGGCGCTGCGCTTGACCGCCTCGATCCACTCAGAGTAGCGCACTTCGCGCTCTTCGTCCGATATGCTGCTGACAAATTCGGCATCGTACTGCACGGCGCCTTCAAAGTCCTTCTCGGTCCATACTCCGGCATAAAGCCCCGCCATCTGGGCGGCACCAAGGCTGGTAGCTTCCACAGAAGCCGGACGCGAAACCTTGCAGTCGAGTATGTCCGCAAAGAACTGGGCGAGCAGGTTGTTGGCGGAAGCTCCGCCGTCTATCTTGATTTCCTTAACGGGACTGCCCGTGTTTCTTGCTATATCGTCTGTAATGTCCTTTATCGAGAAGGCTATCGCTTCCAGCGTCGCGCGGCAGATGTGGGCCTTTGTGGTGCCGCGGGTGATGCCGATGATCGTGCCCCGGGCGAAGGGGTCCCAGTACGGCGCGCCCAGGCCGGTCAGGGCGGGCACGAAATACACGCCGTTGGTATCGGTCACGCTCCTTGCCAGAGCTTCGGAATCGGCGGATTTTTCGATGATGTTCAGCCCGTCCCTAAGCCACTGGATGGCGGAGCCTGTGACCGCGGCGTAGCCCTCCATGGCGTACATGATTTTGCCTTTTATCTTCCAGGCGATGACGGTGTTGATGCCGCCTTTGAGCACGACGCAGTTTTCGCCTATGTTCATGTCGAGGAAGGAGCCTGTGCCGTTGGTCAGCTTGGCGGTACCGGGTGTGCGGCAGCCTTGGGCGTAGAGCGCGGAATGCTGATCCGCGATGCAGGCGCAAATCGGGATGGGCGCGCCGAATATCGAAGGGTCTGTGGTGCCGAAGTCACCAGAATCCTCGCGAATTTCGGGCAGTATGTGCAGCGGTATGCCGAGATAGTCTAAAAATTCCGTGTACCACTCGGCGGTGGAAAGGTCCATGCTGCCCATGACTGAGGCGTTGGAATAGCTTACCGCGTGCACCTTGCCGCCCGTCAGCTTCCAGACCAGCCATGTATCTATCGTGCCGGATAGCGCTTCCTTGGCGTCTATCTTTGCCTTGACCTCTGGGTTGTTCTTCATCAGCCATTCGATCATCAGCGAGGAGTATACCGGGGCGATGGTCCAGCCGGTTGCCTTCTTCGCCTTGGCGCCCCATTCGGAGGCGTTCAGCTCTGCGCAGCGCGCACCTGTGCGGCTGTCCTGCCAGACGATGGCTCGGCAAAGCGGTTCGCCCGTCGCCTTGTCCCATACGACATAGGTAGCCCGCTGATTGGTAATGCCTATGGCGGCGATCTCCCCAGGGCTGATACCCGAATCGGCAAACGCCTTTTTGCACATCTTGACGCTCTTTTCGTAGATTTCCATAGCGTCGTGCTCGGCCTTGTCTGAGCTGGGGGTGTATTGCGTGAACTCCTCGTAGCTTTGAGCAACGATTTTGAACTCCTTGTTAAAAATCAGCGCTCTGGTTCCTGTGGTGCCTTCGTCGATAACTAGTACGTAATTTTTCATCTTGGTTCTCCTTTCAAATACGCTTGATGGGGTTTGCGACGAGGTTTAACTGCTAAATTGGAGAGTTTTCAGGTAAGTTATTTCAAATGATCGAGCGACCGGGCGACGAGTGCTTTATGGCAAATTGATTGAGCAATTTGACGGATAAGTGGCTCATAGCCGAACAGCCGGACTGACACAGGATAAGCGATTTTGTGGAATTAAGTTGATTATTGTTTTATTTTTTTGATTTGTTTTGATTTGATTGGAATTATATACAGTATCACTCTATACGTCAACCCTTATTTCTTTATTTTCACAATCTGTAACAGTAATGATTAAGTTATTTTCCTGCAATTCCACAAGGTGCAGACAAGAGGGGTTAAGCCTTTGGGTTATGTTCTGCCGTTGTTATTTTAGACTTGAAGGCCCGGCACAAGTGTGCCGAGGTAGGGCGTCAAAAAAGACCTGCGGGCCTTTTTCGCCGATGGGTTTTCGCTTCGCGCAGGGTAATTTCGGTCACTTATGACCGAAATAGTACGGCAAAACTGACGCGCATGTCGCCAGTTTTGATTGAAGCTCAGGGGCTTCGACCCCTGAAACCCCGGGGATGGAGTTTTTCGACAGTCTGGGGTGAGTCTATGCAAGAGTCTCACCCTTTGTTTTATATCCGTTACCGCATTGAGTATTATTCTAGAAAACTTTATTAACACATATTGTATTACTTCATCGTCTCCTGCTTGGTCTTTTTGTCCACAATATGGCGGGACTCAAGCTCGTCGGCGACTTGCGCGACTGAAATGCCCATGTCCTCCATCAGCACCAGCGCGTGGTAGCAAAGATCCGCCAGCTCGTAGACTGTTTCCTCCTGCGAATCCTTCATGGCGGCGACTATCACCTCGGTGCTTTCCTCGCCCACCTTTTTGAGTATTTTTTCGCGCCCCTTATCGAACAGGTAGTTGGTGTAGCTCCCTTCCTTGGGGTGCTCTTTGCGGTCGCGTATTAGCGCGGCAAGAGATGCAAGTATGAATCGTTCTCCTTCGCCTGCCAGCGAATTAAAAAAGCAGCTGTCCTCGCCCGTATGGCAGGCGGGCCCAGCGGGCTCGACCTCCACGAGCAGCGCGTCATTGTCGCAGTCCGAGGTTATGCGAACCACCTTTTGCACATTGCCGCTGGTTTCTCCCTTTCGCCAAAGGCACTCTCTCGAGCGGGAGTAAAAGCAGGTTCTGCCCTCATTGACTGTGATTTGCAGGCTCTCTTTGTTCATGTATGCGAGGGTTAGCACCAAACCGGTCTTCGCGTCCTGCACAACGGCGGGAATAAGCCCCTTGTTGTCAAACTTCAGTTTCTCAAAATTCATAGCCTTACAGGTATCCCTTCGTCCCTCAGGTATTCTTTAAGCTCCTTTATGGCGAGCTCTTTGCGGTGGAATATCGACGCCGCAAGCCCCGCGTCCACCCCCGGCACCGCCTTGAACAATTCGGAGAAATGCTCTTTTTTGCCTGCGCCGCCGCTGGCGATGACAGGTATTCGCACCACGTCGCATATTGCCTTTAGCATCTCGAGGTCGAACCCTTCCTTGACACCGTCGGTATCTATGCTGTTGAGCACCAGCTCGCCCGCGCCGTTCTGCTCGCCGTGCTTTGCCCATTCGATGGCGTCCAAGCCCGTATTGTCCCTTCCGCCCCGGGCAAACACCGCGAATTTTCCGTCCACGCGCTTGACGTCCATAGAAAGAACCACACACTGATTGCCGTACTTTTGCGCGGCCTTTTTAATCAGCGAAGGATCTTTTATCGCGCCCGTGTTGACACTTACTTTGTCCGCCCCGCATTTGAGCACGCGGTCGAAGTCCTCGACGGAGTTTATGCTGCCGCCCACCGTCAGCGGGATGAATATCTCTTTTGCGACGTCGGTCAGCACATCTGTAAACAGCGCCCTGCCCTCCGCGCTGGCGGTGATGTCGTAAAACACAAGCTCGTCCGCGCCGCTCTCGTTGTAATACGCAGCGAGGGTTACAGGATCGTCCACATCCTTTAACCCCTCGAAATTCGTCCCCTTGACGACGCGCCCGTTTTTAATGTCCAGGCATGGTATGATGCGTTTAGTCAGCATATCGTACTCCTTTAGTCATGTTTTTTTGCTTGCGATTGCCAGCACCTTCGCGAGGTTCAGCCTGCCCTCGTACAGCGCCTTACCGATTATCGCTCCGTGCACGCCTATTTTGCATAGTGCGGCTATGTCCGCTTCCGAAGTTATGCCGCCGCTGGCGATAATGTTAAGCCCGTCTATCCCGCTGAGCCGCTCGTAGGCGGAAAGGTTGGTGCCGCCAAGGCCGCCGTCCTTCTCGATATCCGTATATATAACCGTGGCAACGCCCATATCTCTAAGCTGTGCGCAGAACACGAACGAGTCCACGTCGGTATCCTCCAGCCAGCCTGAGAGGGCGACCTTGCCCCGCCGCGCGTCCACGCCCACGGCTATTTTTTCGCCGTATTCCGCAAGTGCTTCCTTCAAAAAGGCGGGGTTCTTGACCGCGGCGGTGCCGAGTATCGCCCTGCCCACTCCAGCCGAAAAGTACCGCTCCAGCCGCTCCATGTTGCGTATGCCCCCGCCCACCTGAATGAACAATCCGGATTTGGCTATTTGCTCCACGGCATTGGCGTTTTGGGAAAACCCGTCCTTCGCTCCGTCCAGATCGACGACGTGCAGGCAGGTCGCGCCCAAGTCTGCAAAGCCTTTTGCCACTGCGGGCGGGTCGTCGTCGTAAATCTTTTTTTGTTCGTAATTGCCCTGAAAAAGGCGTACGACGCAGCCTTGGGAAAGGTCTATTGCGGGAAAAATCAACATGGCAATTCTCCAAACGCTTTAAGTATTGATAGTCCTGCGGTTCCGCTCTTTTCCGGGTGGAACTGCGCGCCCCAAACCGAACCCTTGCGAACCAGCGCAGGCACGAAGACGGAATACTCCGCGTCGGCAAGCAGCGATTCAGCGCAATTCTTGGCGTAGAACGAGTGCACGAAGTACATGTATTCCCCTTGCTTGACGTATTTTAGCAGAGGGTCGTCCTTGACAATCCTTAGGCTGTTCCAGCCCATGTGAGGCACTTTCATGCCCTCCGGAATATCCGCACTAAGGGGGCAAACCTCGCCGGGTATGAGCGATAGCCCTTCGTGTTCGCCGTATTCGCGGCTCTTTTCAAACAGCAGCTGCATACCGAGGCATATTCCAAGTATGGGCTTACCAGTTTGCGCCTCCTGTTGAAGGAGCGAAAAAAGCCCCGCATCCTTCAGCTTTTGCACCGCGTCGCCGAACGCGCCCACGCCGGGCAGTATGAGCTTTTCGACACGCCTGATTACGGCTTCATCACCTGTGACTGTGCTTTCCAGTCCGAGGTGTTTCAGCGACGCGCTCAGCGAAAAGAGGTTGCCCACGCCGTAGTCCACTATGGCTATCATCAAAGCGCCCCCTTGGAGGAGGGTATCTCCCCCGCGATGCTCGGGTCGAGGGTCACCGCCTTGCGCAGCGCCCGGGCGAGCGCCTTGAACGCGCCCTCGATTATGTGGTGGGAATTGGTGCCCCGATGCTGCACTATGTGCAGATTCAACCCCATTCCCCTGCATAATGCCACCATGAACTCGTCCACCAGCTCTGTGTCGAAATCGCCTACCTTTTGGGAAGGCATCGCGAGGTTGGAATGGTAGCCGACCCGCCCCGAAATGTCGAGGTAAACCGAAATCAGCGCTTCGTCCATGGGCAGTGTGGTCTCGCCGTAGCGGCATATTCCCCGCTTGTCTCCCAAAGCCTGGGCGAACGCACCGCCCAGCACGATGCCCAAATCCTCGGCAAGGTGGTGGTAGTCCACATCTGTATCGCCGTTTGCGGCGACAATCAACCCAAACCGCCCGTGGTGGGCGAACAGCGCGAGCATATGGTTCATAAAGCCGCAGCCCGTATCAATGCTTGTTTCCCCACAGCCGTCGATCGTCAGCTTAAGCTCTATTTCCGTCTCGGCGGTGACTCTTTTAATTTCGGCTGGTCTCATTGCGCCGCCCTTTCCGCCGCATCCGCGGCAACAAAGTATTGCTCCATCTGTTCGGGAGTGCCTATTGTGATTCGCACATAGTCCGATATTCGCGCTTTGTTGAACCAGCGCACCAGAACACCGTTTTCCTTGAGCGCGAGATAAAGCGTCTTGCCGCATAGGAGCGGATGCTTGGCAAACACAAAGTTGGCGCAGGTGGGCAATACTTCGTAGCCCTGCTCAACCAAACGCTTTGCGAATTCCTTCCGGGTGTCTTTTATGAGCTCGAGTCTGTCCTCGAAGTAACCTTTGTCCAGCACCGATGCCGCGCCGGCGACAATCGCCAGCCTATCCACATTGTACGGGTTGAAGGAGAACTTCATCATGTTCAGCTCGGCGATTACTTCCGGCGTGGAAATCGCGTACCCTACCCGAAGTCCCGCCAAGGAACGGGATTTTGAGAAGGTGCGCACCACCAGAATGTTGTCGTACTCACCTACGAGGGGGAGCGCGCTTTCGCCGCCGAAATCCACATAGGCTTCGTCCACCACCACCAGATTGTTCGGGTTGTGCGCCGCTATATCGGCAATCTGGGCGCGGGTGAGGGCTATGCCCGTGGGCGCGTTGGGGTTGGCGATTATTATCGTGCCGCCCGCGCTATAATAATCGCGAGGGTCTACGGTAAAATCTGCCTTGAGCGGAATCTCTTGGTACTCCACGCCAAAAAGGCGGGCAAAAACGGGGTAAAACCCGTACGAAATATCGGGAAAGATCGCCTTCTTGCCGACGCAAAACGCCATGTACGCGAAGGCGAGCAATTCGTCCGAGCCGTTGCCCGTTATCACCTGCTCGAAGTTTACGCCATGGGTGTGGGCTATCGCCTGGTTGAGCGCGGTGCAATCCGGGTCAGAATAGAGGTTCAGCCTGCCCACTTCCGCCGCGCTTATCGCCGCAATTACCGAGGGAGAAGGCGAATAGGGGTTTTCGTTGGTGTTCAGTTTGACGTATTTTTTATCCCGAGGCTGTTCGCCTGGAACATAAGGCGCCATCCCGGCGTGGTATTTCGAAAGGAATCTAGTCATTCGCAGTGTCCTCAAAGCGGCAGGTCGCGCTCCTCGCGTGGGCATCCAGTCCTTCGCGCTTCGCAAAATCCGCAACGCGGTCGGCAACCGCGCCCAGCGCCTCCTTCGTGTAATAAATGAAGGAGGATTTCTTGACAAAATCATCCACCGAGAGCGGTGAACTGAACTTCGCCGTACCCCCCGTGGGCAACACGTGGTTAGGACCCGCGAAGTAGTCGCCCAGCGCCTCGGGGGTGTGTTTGCCGAGGAATATACTGCCCGCGTTTTTGATTAGCCCGAGCAGGGCAAAGGGTTCGTCGACGCAAAGCTCGAGGTGCTCGGGTGCTATGCGGTTCGCAGTCTCTGCGGCTTCTTTTAGGCTGCCTGCGATTATTATCCTGCCGTTATTGTCGATCGATTGGCGGCAGATTTCCGCCCTGGGCAGTAAGGGAATCTGGCACTCCAGCTCCTTCGAAACCGCCTCTGCCAACTCCTCGCTCGGGGTGACCAGCACCGCGGAAGCGTCGATATCGTGCTCCGCCTGGCTCAACAAATCCGCCGCAACGTGGCGGGGATTCGCGGTTTCGTCGGCTATTATCAGTATTTCGCTGGGACCGGCTATCATGTCGATGTCGACCAATCCGAACACCCTGCGCTTGGCAGTGGCGACGTACTTGTTCCCCGGGCCGACTATCTTGTGCACCTTGGGAACAGTTTGGGTACCATAAGATAGCGCTGCTATCGCTTGGGCGCCGCCAACCTTAAACACCCTGTCCACCCCTGCGATGTGCGCCGCCGCGAGTATAACCGCCGGTACGCTGCCGTCCTTTTGAGGGGGGGTGACCATGATTATTTCCTCCACCCCCGCGAGCTTGGCGGGTACTGCGTTCATGAGCACGCTGCTCGGGTAAGCCGCGGTGCCGCCCGGAACGTATATGCCCACCTTCGCTATTGGGGTGTATTTTTGACCGAGTATAACGCCTTCCTTCTCGGCGAGCACGAAATTATCGTGCAGCTGGTGCTTGTGGAATTCGAGTATATTATCCCGAGCCTTTTTCAACGTTTCTAAAAAATAGGGGTCTATGCCCGCCAGCGCGTCATCAAACTCCCCCTTTGTGACCTCGATAGAGGAAAGCGCCGCCCCGTCGAACTTTTTGGTGTATTCAAGCAGCGCCGCGTCACCCCATTTTCGAACGTCCTCTATAATATCCGTGACGATTTGCTCGGCGCTGTCGTCGTAGGAGAATTCACGGGAGAGTATATCCCCCTCCGCCAGCTCGGATAATGCGCTTATCTTTATCATTTCGCCCCGCCCTCCCTGCTTTCTAGTGCACTTACCAGTTTCGCTATTTCGTCCTGCTTGAAGCGGTAACTGGTCTTATTCGCTATCAGCCGGGCGGAAACCTCCTTTATCACCTTGATGATTGAAAGGTCGTTTTCCTTTAGCGTGTTACCCGTCTCTACTATGTCGACTATGACGTCTGAAAGCCCGAGTATCGGTGCAAGCTCTATGCTGCCGTGCAGGCTGATGAGCTCTATCTCGCGGTTGCGCTTTTTGTAGTATTCCTTGGCGATGTTCGCGTATTTTGTAGCGACGCGAAGGGGCGCGGAAGGCTCATCGACAAAGCCGTTCTTCGCCGCTACGGCGATGCGACATTTGCCAGTGCGAAGATCGAGCAACTCGTACACCGCAGGGTCTTGCTCCATGAGCACGTCGCTCCCCGCGACTCCCACATCCGCCGCGCCGCGCTCCACATACGTCGCGACGTCCGACGGTTTGACGAGGAAGTACCTGACCCCCGCTTCTTCGTTTTCGTACACCAGCCGCCTGTCCGTTTCGGGCATGCCCGCGGCGGGGTACCCCGCCTCTTTGAATATGCCGTAAACGCTTTTGCCCAGTCTCCCTTTAGGGAGGGCTATGTTAAGCATTTTGCGCCGCCTTTCGAATGTCGATTACCTTGCCCGCAGCGTCCGCCGGGTCTGTCACAGCGCGCACCGCGCTGCCTTCCGCCGCTTCCCGCTCTACCACCGCGAAAATCGCCGATGGCGCTTCGCCCTCGTCGTATAATACCGTGGTCTGTGGAAGACCTTTTCGAGGTTCGCCGTAACCGCGCTCTATGTCGTCGAGGTACAGGGCGAAGCCTGCCGCCCGCTTGCCCTCTTTGCCCATCTTCTCGAGTAATAGATCGTACTGGCCACCGAAAAGCACAGGTCCCGGAACTTTGGGAACGTACCCCTGAAAGACCACTCCGTTGTAATACTGCATATCCGATACGATGGAAAAGTCCAGCCGCAGGCGGTCTTTGGCTAGAGGTGCGCAGATTGCGGCAAGCTGAGATAGCGCTGCCTTTGCCCTTTCGCCCTTGCAGAGGCGCTTTGCTTTCTCAAAAGTACCTTCGAATTCGCCGGAGACAGTAGCCAGCTCCATGAGCACCGAAGTGTTCGCTTCGCTCATGCCGTATGCCGAGGCAAGCCGCCCAAGCTCGTGGGGCGCCTTTTTTTGCAGCAGGTCGAGCAGCTTTTTGCTCATGGCGGCATCCGCGCCCAGCTCCTCCATCACTGCGGAAACAAAGCCGAGGTGCGAAACGTCCAGCGCGTAGTCCCCGTCCACCGCGCCTAAGGTGCGCTGAGCCAGAAAGAGCATTTCCGCGAGGTCGTAATCCGTCACCGCGCCGATGCACTCCAGCCCCGTCTGAGAGATTTCGCGGTATTCCCTGGCGTGGGGAGAAGCGCGGAACACGTTCTCGTGGTAATAGAGCTTATCCAAAGAGGACGAGTCGCCGTTGATGCTCTTGGCTATGGAAAGGGTAATATCCGGCTTGAGCGCCATAAGCCTGCCGTCGAGGTCGGAGAATACGATTATATCCCTGCTTTGCAGAAAGTCCATGTTTTCAACGTAGAGGGAATACTCCTCCAGCCTGTTCATGGTAAAAAGGCGGTAACCCCTGCTTTCGTAAAGCCCGCGTAGGCCCAGCGTGAGCCGTTCGACGGTGCTTAGTGTGGATAGGTCTATTTTCAAAATGCACTCCTTGTTATTCAACGCAACTATACGATTATTGCTGACATAACAGATTATACGCCAGTAATTTAATTTAGTCAAGTACCGTACTATTGCGTTACCGCGCTAAATTATAGCATTGTTCGGGTTGCTCGCGTTGCCAGTCTCCAAATGCTTTGACTAAATTCGCTTTGCATTTGTGTGCAAGGTTAAATCCGCCTGAATATCGCCTTGTTCTCCGAGAACCCCAGCTCCACCAAGCCCCTTTCAATCAAAAACGAAAGATAGGAAAGGATTGTAGTTTTTAGCAATGTATATTGATTTATGTTCATTGCGATATCGTACTGCTCGAACACGCCTTTGAGAATATCTTCTGCACTGCGCCCGCCATCGGCAAGGGCAAGCACGAGGTCGGCGATTTCCAGAGTCTTATTGCGGTTCGCCGCCACGAGGGTGCGGATATCCTCCGTCGCCGGGGCGTGGGAGGGCACGAACAGCTTCGTGGAAATACCCTCCAACAGGGTGAGCGTTTCGAGATGCGCTGCTACGTCATAAACGAGTGTCACGTGGTACTTCTCCAACACCTGTTCGCCGGAAAGACTGTCCGCGATGAAGCAAACGCCGTCCGGCGTGCTTATTCCGAGCATATCGGGACAGTGCCCGGGCAGATTCAAAAGCTCCAGCCCCTCGGGCAGCACCGCTTGCGCGATGTCCGATGCTCCGCAGGACTGCGCCAGCATTTGCCTGTTTTTCAGCTCCTTAGG
>CALNBC010000222.1 GCA_937874755.1 uncultured Clostridia bacterium | reverse complement strand
GGTTCTTCATCGGTGCCTTCGTCCACGTCCGCCTCGTCGTCCTTCACGTTGAATTCGACGGCAAAGGTGGCTTTGTAGGTGGTCGCCTGCTCGAAGTTCTTGTCTTGGAGCTTGTAGTTGTAGCCCAGGCTAAAACCGAAGTCGGCGAGCATGGTGTCCAGCGCCGCCTGCTCGGCAGGAGTGAAAGCTGCGCTGCCGTTGTCGGCGTATACGTAGCCGCTGCCGACGGTGTTCCTGGCGACCAGTCGACCCGCCTTGGCGAGTCCAAGGGAGACGCCATAGCCTTCGGCGTTTGTGACTTCTGTGTCGAGGGTGACTATTTCCGTCGCGGTGCCGTCGGCAGCCACGAGGCTGACGCGATAGCCCGCCGTGGAGAGGGAAGATGCCACGGTTGCCGGCCAGCTGGTGGTGCTGCTGGTTGCGGGCCAGGTTGCGGCGACCTTGTCTATCTTGTAGGTGCGACCGTTTTGAGTCACAGAGAGTGTGTCGTTCTTGAACTTGAACTCGGTGGGAGCTACGTTGGCGGTGACGGTGCCGTTTCCTGCTGCGCGGTTGACGGCAGTGAAACCGATTACGTAGTTGGCTTCGCGGGCAGCGCCTGCCTCGTCTATCGCGAGGTTGAACGCATCGCTGCTGACGTTGGCCTCGGTGGGACTGTTGTTCCAAACCTTGACGAGGAAGGTCAAGGCATTGGCATCCTTATCATAGGTTACTGCGTTGGATGCGTTCGCCTTGACAACGCCATTTGCGGTGGAAACCAGGTTGGCAAAGGACGCGTCGTGGGGATGGGTGAGGACTACATCCGCCATGGTGTTCATCGAGAGGTCGACTGAGTCGGAATTCACGATTATAGCGTACTCGTTGCCCACCGCGCTGGTATGCGCCAAAGTCTTGGTCGGGTTGGCGATGTTGATGCTCAGGGCGAAATACATGAGCTCATTGACGTTGTATTTCTTCTCGGAAGCGTCCACAAGGTTGGTGTAAACTCGCACGCCTTGGGCAGTGACCGTCGCGTCGGTGCATTTGAAGCCCGTTACGGCGAACGCATCTTTGAGGGTGGTGTTCCCGCCGCCAGGGGAGACCACAAACGCCATGGAGGCGAATGCAGCCGCGCACAGCATTGCGGCAAGCACAAAGGAAATCAGCTTTTTCATTGTTCAGCGCTCCTTAAAAATTGGGATGGGGTATGCCGGCTGATGCAATGATAGCCCTGCGAAAGCTGTCCGGTCAAGTCAAATATTGCGTTTTTATTGCGAATTATATCGAATTTATGTTTTATCCACAGGTCAGTCGTAATATGTTCGTAATCTATTCATATTTAGTTAATATTATATAACCATATTTTACCATAAGTAGTTTGCTATCATTTTCTTCTCGTCAGTCTAATCGAATAGAGGTTTAGATTTGGGGGTTCATCGGGCATTACATAAGAAAAACGGGGGAAGCTCGTTATTGCCCCCTCAGTACCTTCTCCATCGGCTTACCCTTCGCCAGCTCGTCCACCAGCTTGTCTAGCCGCCGAATTTGCTGCATAAGCGGATCCTCGATCTGCTCCACGCGAACGCCGCAGACCATACCCGTTATTTCAGATGCGTTCGGGTGAATGTGCGGAGCCTGCTTAAAAAACTCCTCGAGGTTTACATTGCTTTTGATTTGCGTTTTGAGACCCTTCTCGTCGTATCCCGTCAGCCAGCAGATTACGGTGTCTACTTCGGCTTTGGTGCGCCCTTTTTTCTCCGCTTTTTGAACGTACAGAGGGTAGACTTTCGAAAACTCAGTCGCAAATATCCTTGGTTTCACAGCATTGCCCTCCCCGTTCTGTTTGTTCTTTCTTTATCAGCGTCAGCGCGACCTTCAGTGCGGCGATTCGCCTTTCGAGCAGCGTCCGTTGGGATTTGCCCAGCTTCGCAATGTCTATCTTCTCGCACTTTTGGAGTGTGGACAGCAATGCGCGATGCGCTTCGCTCAACTCCTCGGCTGCAAAGTCCGGCATACTTAACCCTCCGTTTGTTTCGCCCGTCGCTTTTCACCCATCGCCGCCCGTACGACGTTCGATACAAGCAGCGCCGCGGTTACGGCTCCCACGCCGCCGGGAACGGGGGTTATGGCGGCGACAACGCCTTCCGCCGCGGCAAAATCCGCGTCGCCTACGAGCTTTCCGTTCACAAAGTTCATGCCGACGTCTATCACAACCTGACCGGGCGCGAAGCACTCACCGCCTACCAGCTTCGCCCGCCCCGCGGCGACGACGATTATCTCCGACTCCCGAAGAGTACTCGCCAGATCTTTAGTCCTCGAGTGGCACAGGGTGACCGTCGCGTCCTTGGCGCATAGCAGCAGTGCGGCGGGGCGACCTACGACGAGGCTCCTGCCC
>CALNBC010000221.1 GCA_937874755.1 uncultured Clostridia bacterium | reverse complement strand
CGCCGAGGGCGGAACAATGGTGGTCAACACTTCCGCCATAAAACCCGTAACCGACGCGCTCTCCTCCACCGATTACCGCGGGGAGGACATGCTGGAGTACCTCGAGGCGCAAGTGCCCAATCTGTTCAAGTTTGACGGAAACGCCCTAGTGCGCGAGCACGGCGTGGGCAAAGAGCTAAACCTCGCGCTCATAGGCGCGGCGGCGGGGCGCAATCTGATAGGCTTTAGCCGCGGCGAGCTGCTAAGCGCCATAGAGCGCGTCGTCCCAAAGAAGCACCTCGGAACAAACCTTGCGGTATTCAATGCAGCGTATAATAAAGCGGGGGAGAAGAATTCATGAACGCACAGCAACTCGAGCTAATAAACAACCAACTTGAGCGCTTAGGCAAGGTGGAGAACGGCTTTTACAAGCGCAAATTCGCCGACTGCAATACCCGAATAAAAAGCATCGGGGACTTTCAAAAACTCCCCTTCACAGAGAAGGACGAGCTGCGCCACGAATACCCTTTGGGGATAAGCGCCGTACCCGAAAGCGAGATAGTGCGCATACACTCCTCCTCGGGCACGACCGGCACGCCCGTCATCATACCCTACACCGCGCAGGACATTACCGACTGGGCTATCATGTTCGAGCGCTGCTACCGCATGGCGGGGCTGACCAACATGGACCGCGTGCACATCACCCCGGGTTACGGGCTATGGACAGCGGGCATAGGCTTCCAGACGGGCGCAGAACGCCTCGGCTGCATGGCGATACCCATCGGCCCGGGCAATACGGACAAGCAGATTCAAATGATGATAGACCTCAAGAGCACCGTGCTGTGCTCGACCTCGTCCTACGCGCTGCTGCTGGCGGAAGAAATAGAAGCGCGCGGCGTGAAGGACAAAATTCACCTCAAAAAGGGGCTGATTGGCTCCGAGCGCTGGGGCGAGAAGATGCGCCGCCGCATAGCGGACGAACTGGGCGTCCGGCTCTACGACATATACGGTCTGACCGAGATTTACGGACCGGGCATAGGCATGAGCTGCGACTGCGAGTGCGGCATCCACATGTGGGACGATTACGTCTATTGCGAGATAATAGACGAACGCACGGGCAAGCCCGTCAAAGACGGGGAGATAGGCGAACTCGTCATCACCACCCTCAAAAAGCAGGGCGCGCCGCTCATACGCTACCGCGCCCACGACCTGACGCGCTTTTTGCCCGGCGATTGCGCCTGCGGCAGTCCCTACCCGCGGATAGACACGCTGATAGGCCGCACGGACGACATGGTCAAGGTCAAGGGCGTAAACATCTACCCCGGCCAAATAGAAGACGTGCTGCGCGAAGTAAAGGGCGTCAGCAGCGAATACCAGGTGATGATAGACCATCTGAACGGCAAGGACATTATGACTCTGTTCTTCGAAGTGAGCGAGGGCACGGACAAAGCCGTAATCGAAGAGCTCGTCAAGGTGACGTTCAAAATCAAGGTGGGCATAATCACAGTGCCCAAGGCGGTGAACATAGGCGAACTGCCCCGCAGCGAAAAGAAGTCCAAGCGCATATTCGACAACAGGTATTGAGCGTCCGTTTGCCATCGCTAAAC
Organism: uncultured Clostridia bacterium; assembly: GCA_937874755.1. Classification (GTDB taxonomy): domain Bacteria; phylum Bacillota; class Clostridia; order Christensenellales; family CALWSW01; genus CALNBC01. The sequence continues at coordinate 7,674 of CALNBC010000221.1, read as the reverse complement.
AAAGAAACGGCCGAACCCGCTGATTAACCGATTTGGGTTAGCGCGAGTCCGGCTGTTTTGTGCAGTTTGCTTTTTCGCTCTTTCATAGAACGGCAGAGATTTTGTAAGCAGTGATGTAACGAGTGAGGTAACGAGTGAGGTAACGAGTGAGGTAACGAGTGAGGTAACGAGTGAGATGGTTACAGAAACGACCCGGAATCGGCAACCAGCACTGGGAAAAAGCAACCGGGAAAACGCTCGTTACCTTCTTCGTTACCTTCTTCGTTACCGCGCCAAACCCAGAGAATACGGGGGTTTTCTGCCTTTTTGTAACCAGTAACCAATATTTCCCTGGAGTTTTAATAATAGGGATATATAGGGTATATACACATAGATACAGTACTACAGAAAGTTTGGGTCGTTTCTTCGTTTCTTCGTTTCTGGTTACAAAGTCGGTTACAAACAGGGAAAATGCAATAATCCCGCCAGAGATTGAGGTTGAGCTGTAAGGCTCGACCCCCTTTTTTATCCTCTTGAAGCAATTTAATTCAATAAAATAGATATGGAGTGATACACTAAAACAACACCAATCAAACCCACAATAGCAGGAGCCAAAATATTAGCCCATTTTGTAACTTGAGTTTTTATAACCCTGTAAAGACGATCAAATTTATCCTGCGCTTTGACATAAATAAAATATAAAATCATCAGTGGCAAAGTATATATCGTGTTATACACAATAAGTATAAATGTCACTTGAAGCAGGGTGAGCTGGTAGTTGAAAAGAATAGCTAAAAAAGCGAAATAGGGCAACGCGGTTGTTAATTCTGAAATCGTTGCGCCTACGCCTAAAAGCACTAAAGCCATCGGAGATACAGATTTTATTTTGTGCGCTGCTTCAGCTTCATCATTCTCATTGCCGTTATCCGCACCAGCCGTTAAAGATTGAATCTGTTTTTTAAGCGATGTGATTTTACTGCTTTGCAACAAATATCCAAACCCAATAAGAAACGCGATACCAAGTATCAGTTCGGCAGTAAATATAACCTGCCCATGCTTTTCTACGAGCTTTGTAAAAAATTCCCCAATAAAGGTGACAAGCCCAAAATACGCTAAAAAACCGCCTATTAAGTTTGTAACCCCGGTTGGTATAATAAAATACCAAATATGTTTCGGCTTTTTAACCATGCCTTGCAAAACAAATTGCTGTGTGATAGCAATCGGATTAACGCTATCTGCAGCACTTGTTAAAATCGTTGAAATCAATAATCCCCACATATTTTTCCTCCTTCTTTCTAAACAAACAAAAAAATAAAGCCCAGGAGTATCTAAAATAACTCCTAGGCTTTTATCCCACCGTGTACACAATCTATAAAATCGTGCGTTTTCTCTCGGTCCAGACTAACAATCTCTGCTACGGAACCCTAGAAAACTAATATTTATTCAGTTTATCACTAACAATTATAGTGTAAAATGAGGGGTATGTCAAGGTTTTGCACCCATTTTCGGGCATAAAATAAAAACGCTAATGTTGATAACCACTGTATCAAAATTAGCGTTCTTGTATGGCAAATGCTGATAATTTTGATACAGAGTGCATTTTCACTGACAAATCGTAAGCAAGGGTATCAAACTGTATACCGAAGGTATAAATCTTTGACATTGGTATGCCATTGTGAAGTTGGCTCACGTTGGTGTTAACTATTAGAAAAAGGGTGGCAGCCCTACAACACAACACACCATGCTATTTTAGTCTTTGTCGTCTGTCGGATGCAGGAAAGGCATATTGATACCGAGCAATGTGTCGATGGGCATTGTAAAACAAACGCTGCGAACAGGTGTCTGCACCCCCATTTTTTCTTTTATCATCTTCATGGCCTTTTGTGCAGTGTCTTCATCCGCTACGCAAACAATCAATTCTTTTTCAGAATCCACTGTAATGCCCATAAAAGATTCATGTCGTACATCTTCTTCGCGAGAATTCAAAATGGTTGCCCCTTTGGCACCCGCCTCGCGCAGCAAGTCCACAAGCTCATCGGCATACCCGGCAGTTATGATGATAAAGAGCGCCTTCATTTTACTGTTGTTTATCATAGTATATTCTCTCCTTTTATTATAACGACAAATGTTCTATTGGTATGGTGAATGCGATACCAGTGTTCGGTTGATCAAAATGAAATTTTTCGACGAGCATTTCCGTTACCGCATCGGTCTTGCTGTCAGGCAGCACACACATGATCATCGCCTTATGCTCTTCCGGAACAAGTCCAAGTACATTTTGCAGATAATTTGCCTCAACGGTACCTCTGCCGTATATCGTGTTTGTAAGGTGCGCGCCCTCTTCCAAAAGGGCCGACAACAGCGCGTCATTTTTCTTGCGCCCGGCGATAATCATCCAAAAGACAATTCCGGTTGATTTCTCTTGAGCCAAAGAACCGCTTTTGCTGAGTTGCACCATTTCTCCTGTTAATCCCCGCTCCGGCACTTTCGTTTCCTGAAGCAGCGTGTTAAAGCCGATAAGTTCGTCTTTTTCAGTAAGCTTTTGATGCTTTTTATGGCGCAGATCATATACAATCCCCAGCGCCTGTACCGCAATCAAGGGCGTAACAGAAATAAACGCAATAATCCCAAACCCGTTGGTCAATATCGACTGGGCATTTGCACCGGCTGTTGCTGCAACCCCCTGCGCCACCCCTAACGTGAGCGGCGTGAGGAAGGCCGAAGTCAGCGCACCGCCCGAAACCCCGCCCGAGTCAAAAGCCAAACCGACAAACAGCGGGGAAGAGAATTTCATCATGATAAGAGCAATGGCATAAAGGGGAACCAAAAACCAAAGAATGTTTACCTGCGTTAGTATTTTGACAATGGCCAACATTGAGGCAAAACCAATGCCGATTGCCAGCGTCATGCGTAGGGTCATTTTTTTGATGTGGCCGTTAGTTATTTCCTCTAGTTGATCTCCTAGTACGGTAACAGCCGGCTCCGACAGCGTGATGGAAGCGCCGAGCACAAACCCAATCAAAGGTAATAGCCACTTAAACCAATCGGGGCGGGCTGGATCAAGAAATACTTCTCCGATATATTTTCCTGCAAACGCAAATCCAAAATCAATGCCCGACAGGAAAATAAGCAATCCGACATAAACGGTGAAAGAGCCCAGTAAAATCTTGATAACCTCCTTTTCGGGCAGCTTCACCAGGAAAACCTGGAACGTAATGAAAGCAATCAGCACCGGGAGCAGCGCCAGTGCCACATCTCCCAAATTGGATATAATAATCGCGGAGAAGCTTTCGGCCGCGCCCGGGTCATACACGCCCGCCGGTGGGAGCGTGCCTCCGTTTACAGCCTTTAGAATAATACCATAGATAAATACCGCCAATATGGGGCCTACCGATGCAATCCCGATAATACCGAAGGTGTCCTCGTTTGTCTTGCGCCTTGACATCGTTGCGGAGGCACCCATGCCGAGTGCCAAAATAAACGGCACTGACACATCGCCGGTTGTGGCCCCGCTACCGTCGAAGGCGAGCGCAACGAATTCTTCGGGAACGAAGATAATAGTCAGAAACAAAACGATGTACAATGCGGCAAACACCGCTTTGATATTGATGTCCTTCATGATTCGGAACAGCGCGAAGCCAACAAAAATGCCGACTCCGGCAGAGAGCACCCAGATAAAAAGAGTACTGTTTATGATTGGCATAATCATGTTGGCCTGCCGCGCCAACACCGCCAGCGCCGGTTAGGCAACAGTAGCAAGAAAACCGAATAAAAACCCGAAAAAAATAATAAATACAGTCTTTTTCAATTTTATAAGCGATTTTCCCACCAGTTTCCCAATAGGAAGAATGCTGCTATCCAGACCGACCAGAAAAAGCGTTTGCCCTAAAACGACGCTGATATAACCGACGGCCAGCTTAAAGTAATCGAACGCGCTATTCATGGGCGCTATAAATCCGCATACTACTATGATGGTCACAGCAAGCGGAAGGGTTGAAAAAAATGTTTCTTTTAATACGCGAATTATTTTCATTTTACCTCCAGATACTTCGCTACAGCGTAATGCCGCCTGCGATTGAAGTTGAGCGGGTCACTACCATGTCTTTCATTCAGGCTTCGTTCGAAGCTACAATTGCTTTGCACGTATTTTGCTTCTGTGCATTTGGACAAAAAGGCCGGCGCTGTTACCATTAGGTGCAATTCTTTTTCCTGCGATAAACAAAAAAAGTCCAGCAATACTGGACTTTTTCGTTTATCGTCATTGTATCAATAACGAGATTTAGATATGGTGGAGCATAGGAGATTCGAACTCCTGACTTCCACACTGCCAGTGTGGCACTCTAGCCAGCTGAGCTAATGCCCCGAGCACAAGTGTTATTATAGAGCATGTCCCCAGATTTGTAAAGTAGGTAATTTCATTTTATGGATTGTGTTATGATTGGGTTAGACCAGTGAATTTTTGGTTTTTTGCCTTGATGCGGTGCAGGGGCATTGACAGGACGAGCAGTAGGGTGATAGAATTCTTCCATGTTCGCAAGATAGAGGCGCATTTTGGCATCAGTACTGCGGGTGAGGCTGCCGCGAGCCACAGACCCCGCCAGGAAAGGGCAAAATGCCGAAGGTGTGCGTTTAGCGGCGCCGCATTTCCTGGGCACGGGGCAAACAGCTCCGCGACTGTCGCCATTTGGCGGGGTGCTTCTTGCACGGCTTACCGGCGTTTTCGCCAGCTTAAAAGAGTCGTTGTAAAAAGGCAGTCCGCGCAGGCTGCCTTTTGTTGTACCACTCGAACGTCAAGGGAATCACATTCAAACGCAAAGCCGCAACTTTTTACCGTAAAATCGGGGAAAAACACACAACTTCGGTTTTGCCGCTTTGATGAGTTTAATACTATTATTAGGAGGCATAAAATGTTCAATGTTGCCGTCGTAGGCGCAACCGGAATGGTTGGGCGCAAGTTTCTGGAGGTGCTGTCCGAGCGAAAGCTGCCGGTGGCAAATTACTATCTCTTTGCTTCGGCGCGCAGCGCGGGCACTACCATAGACTTCATGGGCAAACCCCACGTCGTCGAGGAATTGACCGAAACCTGCTTCGACGGCAAGGACATCGATGTGGCGCTCTTTTCTGCGGGCGGAAGCACGAGCCAAAGCTTCGCGCCCATAGCGGCGGCGAAGGGCATCGTCGTGATAGACAATTCCGCCGCCTGGCGCATGGATCCCGAAGTACCCCTCGTCGTACCCGAGGTCAACCCCAAAGCGATTGCGGGCTACAAGGCGAAAAACATCATCGCCAACCCCAACTGCTCCACCATTCAGGCGGTGGTGGCGCTCAAGCCGCTGTACGACGCTTACGGCATAAAGCGCATAGTGTATTCCACCTACCAGGCGGTTTCGGGCGCGGGCGTCAAGGGTTACAACGACCTCAAGGGCGGAATTTGCGGCGAAGCGCCTCAGAAGTTTCCGTACCCCATCTTCGGCAACTGCCTGCCGCACATCGATTCTTTCCTCGAAACGGGCTACACCAAAGAGGAGCAGAAGATGATAGACGAAACCAAGAAGATATTCGGCGACCCTTCCCTTCGCATCACCGCGACCACCGTCCGCGTACCGGTGTTCCACGGGCACAGCGAATCTATCAACGTAGAGCTCAAGCAGCCCTTCGAGCTTAGCGACGTGTTCGCAAAGTACGCGGCGCAGCCGGGAATCGTCCTGCAGGACGACCCCGCCAACCTCGTTTACCCCATGCCCATAACCGCGCAGGACAAGGACGACGTGTTCGTCGGCAGAATCCGCAGGGACTACTCGGTAGACAACGGCTTGAACCTTTGGGTGGTGGCAGACAATATCCGCAAGGGCGCGGCGACAAACACCGTTCAGATAGCGCAAGAGCTTATGAACGCTTGGGAGAGCGGCGAAATCGCAAGATGACCTATTCTGAAAAGTACGCAGCAAAACAACAGGAGGTGCCAGATGTCACTGTTCACCGGCTCGGGCGTAGCCATCATAACGCCATTTGACGATAGCGGCGTAAACCTGGCCTGCTATGAAAAGCTAATCGACCGCCAGATAAATCAGGGAACAGACGCCATTGTCGCGCTGGGCACAACGGGCGAACCCTCCACGATGACCGAATCCGAAAAGAAGGAAGCCATTGCCTGCGCTATCAGCGCCACCGCGGGGCGGGTGCCCGTAATCGTCGGGACGGGCGGGAACAACACCGCCAAGGTCATCGCCGACTCCAGGCGCGCCGCCGATATGGGCGCGGACGGACTGCTAATCGTCACCCCGTATTACAACAAATGCACGCAGGACGGACTGGTCGCCCACTACGCGGCTATCGGCGAAGCTGTGGAGCTTCCCATCATCGTCTACAACGTGCCCGGACGCACAGGGGTGAACGTGCTCCCCGCGACCATGAAGAAGCTGTCGAGCGTCAAGAACGTCATAGGGCTCAAAGAAGCGTCTGCAAACATCGAGCAGATTACCGAAACCGCCCGCCTTTGCCCCGATATAGACCTCTATTCGGGCAACGACGACCACGTGCTGTCCCTTTTGGCGCTAGGCGGCAAGGGGGTCATATCCGTCGTGGCGAACGTATGCCCCAAAGAGATGCACGACCTTTGCACCGCGTGGTTCGAGGGGGACATCGCACGTTGCCGCGCCCTGCAGTTCATGCTCAACCCGCTGACCAAGCTGCTCTTTAGCGAGGTCAACCCCATTCCGGTTAAGGCGGCGATGAATATGCTCGGGTTCGACGCGGGCATCCCCAGACTGCCGCTCACCCCGCTGACCGAGGCAAACGCGGAAAAACTCTCCGAGAAGCTCGCTTCGCTGGGCATTTCGGGTTAGGTGGAAAAAATGGTAAAGCTGATAATCAACGGCGCCACAGGGGCAATGGGCAAGACCATCGCCCAGTGCGCTGCCGCAAGGTGCGAGGAATTCGAGGTGGTCGCGGGGGTCGCCAAGTTCATACCCGACGATTTTACCGCGCATTTTCCTGTTTATCTGACCCAGGCGGAATGCGAAGTGCCCGCGGATATCGTGGTCGACTTTTCCATGCCGGAGGCTCTCCCCGGCGTCATCGAGATGGCGACCAGGCTGCGCGCGGGGCTGGTAATAGGCACGACAGGCCTTAAGGAATCCGATTACGATATGATACAGCAGGCGGGCAAGAGCATACCTGTATTTCTCGCGTCCAATATGTCGCTGGGGGTAAATCTGCAGATTGACCTCGTCAAAAGGGCGGCGTCCTTCCTGGGCGACCCCTTCGAGGTCGAAATAGTAGAGCGCCACCACCACAACAAGGTGGACGCGCCCAGCGGCACCGCCGTGACCCTCGCCAAAGAGATAAGCGAGCAGTACCCCGACGGCAGGGAGCTGGTCTACGAGCGCCAGAGCGTGCGAAAAAAGCGCGGCGTTCGCGAAATCGGTATGCACTCCATTCGCGGCGGCTCGATTGTCGGCGACCACGACGTGATGTTCATCGGGGACGACGAGATACTCGAAATCAGCCATTCCGCCCGCTCCAAGAAGGTGTTCGCCCAAGGCGCGCTGCGCGCCGCCCAGTTCATCCAGGGCAGGGAGCCAAGGGTTTACAGCATGGGCGAAATCTTCGCAGACCTCAACGCCCTGACGGACGTTTACGCCTCTGCCGAGCAAAGCTCGATAACGCTGGCGGGCGTGGATTCCTCGCCGCTCC
>CALNBC010000220.1 GCA_937874755.1 uncultured Clostridia bacterium | reverse complement strand
CTTCCAGTATTTCCAGTATTTCGGGGGTTTTATCCGCTCCCCAGGCAGCGTCGATGGTTAGGGCAATCGCCTTGTCGGTGCGCTCTACGCCATAGACTGGGAGCACGCGCTTGCCAGAGAGTGTATCCGTTGCAACGTAGTTTTTGTATTTATCATTTTGGGTATAATGGGTGTAATTGGAACCTGCGAAAAGATAGATCGAGATTACACAGAGGGCAACGAGCCCCGCGAGCCAGAATCGCTTAATATATCTCATCATTTTACAAACCTCCTTTTTGAACAATATGCGCCGGAAGGTTGTATTTTGTGAAAATTGAGTGCAAATGTGGTATTATTCTGGTATAATACCAAGCAATACGAGGAATATATAGTATTCCTCGCTAATTGAAAGGGGCTGAAACTTTTGTCCGACGACCCTCTTATATGGCAATTGCTGTTACAGGTCGTACTAATCGCAATCAACGCTTTCTGTGCAATGACCGAAATCGCCGTCGTCTCACTTAACGAAAGCAAAATTAACCGCCTCGCGGAAGACGGTGACCCAAACGCCAAGAAACTCCAGTACTTAACCGAGAATCCCTCGCGCTTCCTGTCCACGATTCAGGTGTCCATCACCCTAGCGGGCTTCATGGGAAGCGCATTCGCCTCCAGCAACTTCGCGACGAGGATAGTCGATGCCGCCCGAGCCGCGGGCACGACTATGAATCTTCAAACCATCGAAACCCTCAGCATCATAGGGGTAACGCTGTTGCTCTCCTATATCACTCTGGTTTTCGGCGAACTTGTCCCAAAGCGCATCGCCCAGAAATCGCCCGAAAAGATAGCGTTGAAGGCTGTGGGCGTCATCCGCTTATTTGCGACCATCGCAAAACCTGTCATCTGGCTGCTTTCCAAGTCCACAAACGGCGTGCTGCGCCTTCTGCGCATCGACCCTAGCGACCAGGCCGAGGATGTCTCCGAGGACGATATCCGGCTCATGGTGGATATAGGCGGCGAGAAGGGGGCTATCGGCGCGGGCGAGCGCGAGATGATTGACAATATATTCGAATTCAACGACAGTACCGCCGAAGAGCTCATGATTCACAGAACCGACTCCATAAACCTCTGGGTGGACGAGGATCCCGCAGAGCTCGAAAAGCAAATAGTCGAGAGCGGGCATTCCCGCTTCCCCGTATACGACGAAGATATGGACGATGTCGTCGGCGTACTGTACCTTCGCGATTACTTCGTGAACCTCAGATCCGAGAATCCCAAACAAATCAGGGAAATACTCCGTCCGCCCTACTTCGTGCCGGACAGCGTTAAAGCTGATGCACTCTTTAGAGAGATGCAAACCAGGCAAATCCACATGGCAATCGTGGTTGATGAATACGGCGGCTTCAACGGAATAATCACAATGGAAGACCTGCTAGAAGAAATAGTCGGCAATATTTACGACGAGTTCGACCCCGTCGAGGAGGATATGGAGCAGCTCGAGGACGGTTCGTGGCGTATGCGCGGCAACGTCGAGCTGGACACGCTCAGCGAGCTTTTCGGCATCCCCATGCCCGAGGAAGAGTTCGACACAGTGGGCGGCATGGTGTTCGGCGCGCTGGGCTTCATACCGGACGATGGCGAGACCCCCGAGGTCGAGACCAACGGCTTGCACATCTGGGTCGAGCAGATTGAGGACAGGCGTGTCGAGTGGGCGCACGTCAAGCCTGTGGACGAACCCGACCAGAGCGAATACTCCGACTAAATCCCAAATACTCCTCCCAAAAACCTTTCAAAGGAGCATTGAGCATCTATGTACCGCAAATTCAGCAACATACCATACACCACACTGGGGGAAGCAGGTCCCGCGCTGGACATTTATCTTCCCGAAGAGGGTGAAGGTCCCTTTCCTGTTGTGGTGTATTTTCACGGCGGTTCATACACAAGAGGAGATAAGAGTGAGCCCGAACGTCTTGCCTATGCACTCCCAATGCTCAAAGGGGGCTACGCGGTCGCCTCGCTGAATTACAGCCTTGCGCCTGCGACGAAGTTCCCTAGCCCCGTCGTCGAAGGAAAGGCAGCGGTGCGCTTTCTGCGCGCCCATGCCGCCACGTTCTCTCTGGATCCCGAACATTTCATCGCCTGCGGGGCATCTGCGGGCGGGTATTACGCGGCGCTGCTCGCCACCACCATGGGGTGCGCTGAGTTTGACGATCTTTCCCTCGGATATCCCAACGAAGCAGAGGACGTGCAAGCCGCGGTGATCTTCTTTGGAGTGCTCAATCTGACGAGCATGGATAGGCAGTTTACAGAGAGCGGGATAGTTCGCGGCTACCCTTGCGTAGCTTCCCCCGATTCGCCCGAATTCAAGTTGTTCGGGGTAACCATAGGCGAAGCCCCCGAGCTTTACAAAAAGGCGAGCCCCACGCTGCTGGTGAACGCGGACACGCCACCCATGATACTCTTCCACGGGACGGACGACGTCATAGTCCCCCCCGCCCAGTCGGTAGAGATGGCGGAAGCGCTTTCCGCAGCCATCGGCCGGGACAAGGTCGCGCTGCATCTCGTTCCCGGCGCGGGGCATACGGACGTCAAGTTCACCGAATACCAGTACTTCGGAGAGATATTCGCCTTCCTCGCCCAGAACCTTTATTGAGCATATAAAAACATGTCAATGGAATACCGCCGTGCACAAAAGACCCCGCCAAGCAAGCGGGGCTTTTGCTGCTATAGCTTAAACATGGGCGAACACCTGTATCGACCGTCAACTTCGGTCTGGTCTTTTTTACGCTCGTAAAAGCATCAACTAAGCCAAACAGCTCCCCTTTGCCCCCGACAGTATGCCGGGTTTTGCAAAGAGGAGCGTATTCAAAAAGCGCCTTACTTCGGCGTCAATACCTTATTATTAAGCTGCTCAGCGCAGCTTACAGACTGTCGAAAAACTCCATCCCCGGGGTTACAGGGACCGGAGTCCCTGAGCTTAAATCAAAACTGGCGACATGCGCGTCAGTTTTGCCGTAATATTTCGGTCATAAGTGACCGAAATTACCCTGCGCGAAGCGAAAACCCACCGGCGAAAAAGGTCCGCAGACCTTTTTTGACGCCCTGCAAGCTGCTCAACGCAGCTTAAATTGTGGCTTTCTTTATGTTAGCCGAGTGTTCCGCGTCCGCAAGGTTGGCAAAATCCGCGGTGCTTCCCGAAAAATAAAGATCGAACCCGCCGGACAGTCCGCCTCCCTTTGCCCACGCGCCCTCACCATGGGGGGTACCCGCCATAGAGGCGGCTATGCGCCTGCCGTCCACTACGACGACCGCAGCGCGCTTCGACCAGTTGGCACTGCCGCCGAAAGCGTCCAAAAAGGCTTGCTCGTCGGCTGCGGAAACGGGCTTGACCACCGCGTGCTTCGCGCCGCCCGTGCCCTTGACGGTAAAGCTCTTTCCTGTGATAAAATCAACCACCTCCGCGCTCGCCCCAACGGGGAACGTGGAGTCGACCTCGCCCCAAGAAACATCCGCCCCGCCCGAAGTGCCCGAACCTTCGGTCGGCCCGAAGGGTATGCTGCCGAGTATGGGCATTCGCTTAGCCGAAGGGGAAAACAGCACCGATACGGTCTGCTCGCCGGCGGTACCGTCTGCCGAAAGTCCGTTGTATTCCTGGAACCTCATCACGGCGGAGCGGGTCATGCTGCCGTAGTTGCCCGTGGGCTTGTAGTTTAAGTAATCGAGGTCAGAGAGCCGCTGCTGGAGCAAGTGTACGCCTTCGCCGGAGCTGTTTGTTCCATAGGTCACCGCGCCCGATGCGGCGGGCAACAACAGGCAAAATGCCAGCAGCAGCGCGAGGGTCAGTTTGCAATGCTTCATGCGGCTTCTCCTTCCGATTGTAGGATATGTGCCAGTATACCACAATGGAAGGTTTTGTGCTATCATTGACGGGGAAGGGAGTGAATGCCATGCAATGTGGGTGTCCGATTTGCGGAACATTTATGGGTCAGGTAGAAAAAGGTTCAGAAAGCAGGTGCGTCTGCCCCAACTGCGGCTTTGACTGCGACGCCTGCCTGGGGACTTCCTCCGTCATGCAAAAGGGAAACTATAAAATGCCCGAGAGCTTCTCGAACGAACTCGAGCGGGAAGAGGAGGGCAGGAAAGCGATGAACGCCGCGCTGAATTACCTCACCGCGACGGACAGGACCGCGAACCAGATGGAGCGCAATCTAATAAAAAAGGGCTTCTCCGAAGAAGTGGTGCAAAGCACGCTGGAAAAGCTTAAAAATTACGGCTATGTGGATGACAAAGACTATGCCACAAGGTACGTTAAGCAGCAGGTGGAGGGCGGGGGGCTGGGCAAGCGCAATGTCGCAAGCAAGCTCTACAGATTCGGAATAGACGGCGAAACGGCGCAGGAAGCCCTTTCGGAGGTAGACGACGGGCAGGAGAGAGAAAACGCGCTCGCCTGGGCGAAGAAGCTCGCAGGCAGGCTAAGCGAGCCCGACCCGCGCAAAAAGCGGGACAAGCTGACCAGAAGGCTGATAGCAAAGGGATTTTCCTACGACACAATAAACAGCGTGCTTCGGGAAGTGCTTTCCGAAGAGGAGGAATACTAGAAAACGGGGCAGGGGGCAATCATGAACAACACGCTTACGGCGATACGCGGCATAAAAGTCGGTCACTACACCGACGATTTGGCTAAGACGGGCTGCACCGCGATAATATTCAAAGGTGGCGCGGTCTGCGGGGTGGACGTTCGCGGCGCAGCTCCTGGTACGCGGGAGACCGACCTTTTGAGCGGCTACCACCTCGTGGACAGGGTGAACGCAGTGATGCTCTCTGGCGGGAGCGCCTTCGGGCTCGCCAGCGCGGACGGCGCGATGAAATGGTTGTCCGGGCGGGGAATGGGCTTTGATTCGGGTATCTGCCCCGTGCCCATAGTGCCCGCGGCGGTGGTGTTCGACCTCGCAGTGGGTGATTCCCTCGTACGACCGGACGCGAATGCGGGGTACGCCGCTTGCGAAGCCGCGACCGACGCTGAGGTGGCGCGCGGTTCGGTGGGCGCGGGTGCGGGGGCGACGGTGGGCAAATTGCTCGGCATGGAGCACTCCCAAAAGGGCGGCGTAGGTAGCTTTGCATTTACGCTGCCCGGTGGAATAACGGTAGCCGCCCTCGTCGTCGTCAACGCGCTGGGGGACGTGTACGACCACCACACGGGCGAAATAATCGCAGGAGTCCAAAAGGACGGGGTGCATATGAATGCGATGAAACTTCTAGCTTCGCCCATAGTCGCGCCCGCCGCCGGCGCAAACACCACAATAGGAGTGGTGGCGACAAACGCGAAGCTCACTCGCGAAGAGGCGAACCGCCTTGCGACCATGGGGCATGACGGGCTGGCAATGGCCATACGCCCAGTGCATACGCCCTTCGACGGTGACACGCTCTTTGGCGTTTCGACGGGAGAGGTCGCGGTAGAAGGTGAAGATGTGCTTTTTGCTATCTTCGCCGCCGCTGCCGAGGTCACCGCAAAAGCGGTGCAGGACGCGGTGCAGCCATGCTAATAGGCTTGGGTATAGACGCCGCAGAAATAGCGCGCTTTGAGCAGCGCATAGAAGACGAGGCCTTTTGCCGCAGGGTGTTCACCGCTGCCGAGCGCGGCTATTTCGGCGGCAAGGGTGTAGCAAAGGCACAGAGCGCCGCGGCCTGCTTCGCCGCGAAGGAAGCGGCACTCAAGGCCTTTGGCACAGGCATAGGTCCTTTGTCCCTGCTAGATGTGTGGGTCGAGCACGAGGATTCGGGCAGACCCTTCCTTTGCTTTTCGGAGAAGGCGAAGGATATGCTCGGCGAGCTCGGAGCGGCGCGGGTTCACCTTTCCATCACCCATGCGGGAGGGTTGGCAATCGCGGTGGCGATATTCGAGGGCGGCAACCCCTAGCAATTCTGAATACTGCGGCAGACTCATATTGCCGATTGCCCTCCACCCGGTTGCCGCCTTGGTGTTGAATTTGACTTAAATTCCATAACACGGGAACATCTTAATCCAACTAAAAGCGGAATTATTATAAAAAATAACCTGCGCTTACTTGACAGCAAAACGCCGGAAGGGATATAGTATATAAGGTATTGCATAAATGCTTTTGGCGAGGGCGGCTGCAGGGCTGTCCGGTAAAAAGCATATAAAAAAGCATAACATAAAGGGATTGTGAATATCTGGCTGTCGGATTTTCGGCGGTCCCCTGGAGCCGGAAGGCTCTAATTTTGAGTTTAATCGATATGCATTTGACGGAGGCATACTATATGCTAAAAACGATTCTGCGCAGCTTGCGAGAATACAAAAAGAAAGCGATACTGACACCTATTTTGGTGGCGGCAGAGGTTGTGCTGGAAATAATCATCCCGCTGTTCATGGCGAGACTCATAGACTTCGGTATCTCTAAGGGGGATATGGGCTACACGTTGAAGCTCGGCGGGCTGTTGCTTCTGGCTGCATTCGGGTCGTTGGTGCTGGGTTCGCTGGCGGGAATGACGGCGGCGGATGCCTCAGCGGGCTTTGCCAAAAACCTTCGCAAGGACATGTTCGCCAACGTTCAGAGCCTGTCCTTCTCGAATATAGACAGGCTATCCCCCTCGAGCATCATCACCCGCATAACGACGGACACCACCTATGTGCAGCAGGCGTTCCAGATGTCCATCCGCATGGCGGTCCGCGCTCCGCTGACGCTGATTTTCGCCCTGGTGGCAGCCTTTAGCATAAACTCTCAACTCGCGTTAATACTGCTGGGCACCGTACCGGTTATGAGCTTACTGCTGTACCTCATAGTGCGAAAGGTCTACCCTTTGGTAGACCGCGTATTCAAAACTTACGACAAGCTGAACGACAATGTCAGCGAGAACCTTCACGGCATAAGGGTGGTCAAGACCTTCGTCAGGGAGGATTACGAAAACAAGAAGTTTGGCAGGATATCCCAAAAGATATTCGATGATTTTTCCAAGGCGGCGAAGCTCTTGTCGCTGAACTCACCCATCATGCAAGGCTGCGTGTACTTAAGCATGTTGCTGATTTCCTGGTTCGGCGCGCACCTTATTGTCGCTAGCGGCGGCGACCCCGCCGTCGGCATGAGCACAGGCCAGCTCACCAGTCTGTTCACCTACGCGATGCAGATACTCATGAGCCTTATGATGCTCACCATGGTGTTCATCATGATGACGGTGTCTCGTGCATCGGGGGACCGCATCGCGGAGCTTTTGAATGAGAAGAGCGACCTCGTCAACGGCAAAAACCCCGTCAAGGAAGTGAAGGACGGCAGCATCCGCTTCAAAAACGTGGATTTCAGCTACTCGAAGGATGCAGACAAGCGCACCCTTTGCGAAATTAACCTGGACATCAAATCCGGCGAAACGGTGGGTATCATAGGCGGAACTGGCTCATCAAAGTCCACGCTCGTGCAGCTTATCCCCAGACTGTACGACGTTACGGGAGGCAGCGTGCAGGTCGGTGGGGTGGACGTTCGGGATTATGACCTCGAAGCGCTCCGCGAGCAGGTCTCCATGGTGCTGCAAAAGAACGTGCTGTTTTCCGGCACCATAAAAGAGAACCTGCGCTGGGGCAACGAAAACGCGACGGACGAGGAGCTCGTGGAGGCCTGCAAGATGGCGCGGGCGCACGAGTTCATAGTGCAGTTCTCCGACGGATACGACACGTACATCGAGCAGGGCGGCACGAACGTCTCGGGCGGTCAGAAGCAAAGGCTATGCATAGCTAGGGCGCTTTTGAAGAAGCCAAAGGTCATCATAATGGACGATTCCACCAGCGCGGTGGACACCAAGACCGACGCGCAAATCCGCAAGGCGCTGAACGAATCCATCGCGGACACCACAAAGCTGATTATCGCCCAGAGAATCGCTTCCGTCATGGAGGCAGACAAGATAATCGTCATGGACGACGGGCACATCAGCGCCGTCGGCAACCACGATGAACTGATGAACAAGAGCGATATTTACCGTGAGGTCTACGAATCCCAAATGAAAGGGAGTTTGGCGAATGACTGACACTAAAAGCACCAAGGCGCCCCGGGGTATGGGG
>CALNBC010000219.1 GCA_937874755.1 uncultured Clostridia bacterium | reverse complement strand
TCCCGGTCCCTTTAACGCGTCAAGAACCTTCCGCCATGCGAGTGTCTGTGTATGGAGAGTCTTCATTTCTAATGTACACGTTTCTAATATAAATTCTTTTTCCTTCTCAAAAAACATGCTATTCTTAAATTCACAGGCGTTTTCTGCCATACAAAACTCTAGCTGGCTTTTTTGAATTGTAAGAGTCCCGTCGGAGTTAACCATGTATGTAAATCCAAAACATGGAACTCCTTTCTCTCGCGTAGTCATCATATCCACATAAAATAAAGAGGAAATACACATTTCCGGAAAAGAAGATTTTTTAGAATCATCCTTATACATCTGCTTATATTTCCCAATAACACTTTTCGCCTTATATTGGCTGTTAGGAATAATATCCATCCATGACATATTTGAATACAACATAATCATCCTCCCTTTCTTCTATTGACATTGTTTAATTACCCCCCGCCTCAACCCAGAACACTAACGTTCCGGATAGGTGGCGGGTAATTTGACGTGTTATAATCCCATCTCAAGAGAATGGCAAAAAAGGTCGTCCTCATTCCCCACGAACCGCTCTTCTTCCGACGTCAACTCTTCGGGGTCTTTCTCCGCTGGGTCTTGGTCAAACGCGAAGGAGTATGGAACCACGAAAGGAAATGTCTGTCCCGGTCCCTTTAACGCGTCAAGAACCTTCCGCCATGCGAGTGTCTGTGTATGGGGAGTCTTTATTTCTAACGTTTTTGCAATAACCATCTCCATTACGCGTATTTCGTTATCGCTAAAACAGTCCATTTCCGGATGAACATGTTTTTCAGGATTACGCGCCATGTAATACTTGTCTTGGTTTTCGTCAACCGTAAGCGCCCCATCATAACTAACCATATACGTGAGTCCAAAACATGGCAATCCCGTTTCTCGTGTCATTATAAAATCCACACAAAAGAAAAATGAGGCAAGTGTTTTTAATGATGGAAGCTTTTCGTTTTTTTGCATATAGCGCATGTTACAATACCGCGCGCCGTTCTTTATTTTTTCATGGCTAAACATGATAATGTCCATATATGCAACGTGCGAATCCGACATACTGCCCCTCCCTTTTGCGGCTTGTTAACGCTCTGGAAGAGGAATCTCAAGACCATCCTCAATCCATCGACATTGCCCCACTTCAAACCCCGCAGGGGTTAAGTGGGGGGGGTTTTGCCCCTGCATCTGTTTCATTATTGTGTATCTGTATCTGTCAGAACGCTGGAGCAGCGTACAGTACTTGCTATTGACATCTATAGTCCCTTTATTTCCGGACAATGCGAAGGTTCCTCTCGTACGAACAGCTACTCTTCCGACATGCGTCCCTTTGTATTTTCCTTTAGGGATAGTCGCTCGCACCATACCACCTGTGGGGAATCCGAAGAAGCACTTGCTGTGCGGCAAATACGCCCTCGGGAATCCGTATTTGTCCGGGAGCGTTCGGGCGTACTACCCCCGTCCGGTGCAGCGGACACGCAGAGTGTCTCTTGCCAGGACGGTTACTGAATCGACCGCCCCGACGGAGGGCAGCGGAGTGAGCGCACGAGATTTGATACGTGCCAGGAGTTCGGGCTTGCCCTTGAGGAACTCCTCAATCGACCTGGCTCCTTTGGACTGGTTACACTCCTGACACGCCAGCGTCAGGCGGGACACCTTATTGGAGCCGCCCCGTACCCTCGGGACGATGTGCTCCACCTGGAGCGGCACATTTTCTGCTCCACAGTAAGCGCACTTACGCCCCCACTTTTCCAGCAGGTATTCCCGTACCTCGTATCCTGCGAGTTCTCCCTGCTGGTATTCCTTCCTCGAAATCTCGGGGTTCAGCATTTTTTGCGTGTCAAATTTAACGGACTCAACGCTGAACCCGGAGACGGAGGCGATACGCATAATCCGCCTCATCCACGACATGGTCGTGTCAACCCGGTGACGAAGGCTCGGCGGCAGCCACCCATCCGGTCGGCGCCGGTCGTTGAAACGTGGCGCACGATAACGGGTATTTGCGCTGCGCCGTCGTCGGCGATAGTTCGCACGTTTCGTCATGTTGTCCCGTATTGCGTTTCCACGGTGTTCCAGCTCAAGCCCGGCGATGAGACGGAGCTTGCCAGGCTCGTCCTCCCGCACGACAGCGATTCCGGTGAACCGTGCTCCGGGGTCGACCTTGACCAGGACCGGCTTCCCGACACTTTTCTCCGCCACTCTGTCCTTGAGGCGGATGGTGAACGGGAAGCGCTTGTGGACCACCGCCCTGGCTTTTGGGAAGTTCACGAGCCGTTATCTCATATTTTAATTCCATATAATAGTGTAATTTTTTCTTCATGACCCACTCCCCTTGAATAAAACTTATAGATAGATTTTTTTAAAAATCCCATAGCTTGCGCATATGCGCGCGCCAAGTTAGTTACAAATACAAAACAATTGCCTCACTTGTTTTGTGTCCCCCATTTTAATCCCGGTTGCTGTCATCGCAAAAGCGGCATGAAGCAAAAAAGCAGGTTAGTTACATACCCCCCGTCCGACCCTTGCTATGACTGGCTTCACATTTTTCTATTTTTGCATACACCGCCTTTGTTTTGTATGCCATTTGCGGTGTAAATCCACGTAATGTCCGATGGTTACAGGCGTTACGCCACATTCTCGTGTTCTGTATGATGTGTGTCGCCCCCCCCAGGGTTTGTACGCTACCCGAGGTCGGCACAACTCTTGTCAAGGTTCATTCTTACCATAGCAGGGGAGAGTGTAGCATAACAAGTCTCCCTAAAAACATAGAATTTTAAAATAAACATAGCATATAAAATAAAAAGCCAAGAAACCAGCACAAAAAATAGGAAAAAACAATAAACATAGAATTGCTGTGAAAAACTTTTAGGAAAGAATTTTAAAATAGTTTTTTTGTTTTTTTACTAGAGAAGGTGAAAAAAACATAGAGAAAAACTTAAAAACATATTTTTATAAATTAAAAAAGATTTCCAGATTTTTTATAGATACATTTTCTTTTTCCATATCTGCGACAGAAGAAATTATAGATTCTCCTTGTATCTGTTCAACACAAAAATGATTTTCCCGTATAAGTTGGCTTCCACCACGTAATGCAGAACACATATCTTCTGGACAGCTATAAACATTCAATGCGCTGAAAAAATACGTTTGAGATTCCGGTTGCCATTCTGTAACTTCTACTTCAAGAAAATTTCCAGGGACGACCAGTGTTTTAATAATGTTTTCGACTACTTCAGGAGAAGAAAATCTTCCAACATGAATAACCCCGTCTTCGCCTTCACCAATACTACAGAGCGTTACATAATATATCCGAGAAAAAACGACGATACTTTTTTATTTTCGCAACCTCCCTTTTTTAAGTAGCTTTCGACTTGTTTTAAATCGAAAGCTATGTCGAAAGCACATGTTGTTAGTTTTATTTTGTATTTGCCCTATCTAATAACACTCCGTCATTATTCCCATATAAAGTCGCGGGAGAAATCGGTTTGTAATGGTTAAGTCTAACAAAGCTTAAAATTATTTTTTATTTTTTTTGTTCCATTTTATTTTTTGTATGTACAGAAAGTGTCATAACACAATTTGCCATCATATCTATATCCTGTGAAATATAATGAAGAACGAGAATCGCGACGTTGGCTTGAATCGCGATTCTCTCTAAAACGGAAAATAAGGTTGTAACATTTCTGTGAGTCTCATCTAAATAGGACAAACAACTTAAGGGGGCAAGAATTACTAAATCGTAGTTTTTAAATTCTTTTATACAAAAATTAATTTCTTCTTGATTTTTGACTATTCCTATCCCTTGTGATTGCAACAGTTCGAGCTGTTCCCCAACGAGAGAAAAGCAATCCAAATTAGCGTTTATTTGTTCAATTTTTTCTGCAAGTTTGGAAATGCGCGGATAATAGCGCCGCCGCGCTTCTGAATATCTTTGGAATCGTCCTCAAAACTCCCAAAAAGCACCTTCCTGGGAGGTGAAGAAAAATTTTTAATTCCTGCCATTTTTTCTCCTGCTGCCAGTTGTATGCCCCATTGCAGTGCAAGAAAAGATTTGCC
>CALNBC010000218.1 GCA_937874755.1 uncultured Clostridia bacterium | reverse complement strand
GCAAGCAGTACCCAAGTCGAGAAAAAGGAATTATCTATTTCCCGCTCATCAATACAAAATGGGTTTGCAATATCGGCAAGGAAGAGATTGATTTGTTGAAAGCAAACGCGACAAGAAACTACGAATACGCGTAAAGGGGGTGATAGGCCATGCCTCAGAACAGGACTAAAACAGGGCAATTTATAAAGGGTAAAAGCGGCAATCCTGGGGGCAGACCCAAAGTCCCTGCCGCTTTCAAAGAGATGGTACAAAGCAAATCAATACCCGCCCTTGAAAGCATCATAGCAATCATGGAAGACCCTTCCAGCAAACCCGGCGACGTGTTCATGTGCGCTAAGTTAATCCTTGAATACGCCAACGGCAAGCCAACGGACAACATGAACCTCACGCACGGCTTTGTAGGTGACTTCAGCCTTGAGATGTGTTCCGATGTTGACGATTAAGGCAAGGCCAAAGTATGTAAACAATGCCTACTTTAATTATCTAAAGGATGACACAAGGGTTCAAATCTTTTTCGGCGGTGCGTCTTCTGGTAAATCATACTTCATAGCCCAACGGATAGTTGCTGATACTGTGCAAGGCAGGAACACCTTAGTATTACGTAACGTTGCCCGAACCTTGAGGGGGTCATGTTGGAATGAGATAGTCAAGGCAATCAGCAAAGTGCCTTACAAACAATGGTTCACGATCAGCAAGACGGAAATGATTATCACCGCCACAAACAATGGCGCGCAAATCCTATTTGCTGGCCTTGACGATGTTGAGAAAATCAAGTCTATCACTCCTGCCAATGGGGTGCTGACGGACGTCTGGGTTGAGGAAGCAACCGAGACCAGTTACGACGATTACAAGCAACTGGAAAAGCGTTTGCGCGGTGAATCCCGGCACAAGAAGCGCATCACCTTGTCCTTCAACCCGGTGTACAAGGAGCATTGGATTTACGAGGAGTTTTTCAAGGGCTGGGCGGATGACGACACATCCTACCAGGACGAGCACCTGAGCATCCTCAAGACCACATACAAAGACAATCGGTTCCTGACAGCAGATGACATCTACGCGCTGGAGAACGAAACGGACGAATACTACCGCGCCGTATACACCGAAGGGCAATGGGGGACATTGGGCGATGTTATCTTCCGCAACTGGAGAGTTGAGGACTTGAGCGAGTTTAGCAAGAGCGCGGATAAGCTGTACTTTGGCCTTGACTTTGGCTTTTCATCGGATCCGTGTGCTGTGGTTAAGCTGCACTACGATAAGGCGCACAAAAGGATTTACATACTGGATGAGATATACGAGCGCGGATTAACAAACACCGCACTTGCGCCGATACTCAAAGAGTTTGTCGGCAATCATTATGTCACTTGCGATAGCGCTGAACCCAAATCAATCAAAGAACTGCAAAACATGGGCATCCGGGCAATCGGGGCAAAGAAGGGCCCAGACAGCATCATGCACGGCATCCAGTGGTTGCAGGGACACGAAATCATCATTGACACACGTTGCCAAAACCTGCGCAACGAATTTCAGTTATATCAATGGCGCAAGGACAAGAACGGCAACTCGCTCCGTGTGCCGGAGGATAAGAACCAGCACGGCATTGACGGCATTCGGTATGCCCTGGAATCTGAATCAACGGCAAGATATGCGGGTACGCTGAACTTGAAAGGATTGTGAGAGATTGATTACACGGGACAAAAACATAGTCCTGGACAGGGACAGCATCAACGACTGTGTGAAGCAGTTCGACCTTGAGGCGGCCAGGTTGGCGAAACTGCATGAGTACTATGTCGGGCTATCCACCATTACAAAGCGGGTGCGCACCACGGGCTTGCCGAATAATCGGTTGATGCATGGGTATCCTGCTTATATCGCCACAATGACATCGGGCTACCTGATTGGTGACCCTGTGCAGTACTCAAGCGATAACGAACAGGCGTTACAGGCGGTGCAGGATGCTTACAACGCCGCTGATGTCGGCAGCGTTGATGCGGAGATTGCGCTCAATCAAGCCATCTATGGGCGAGGCGTTGAGTTGGTGTACGCCGATTCACAGGCAAGACCGCGCACGACTGCGCTTGACCCGCAAAACGCCTTTGTGGTGTACGCTGATGATGCGGAGGGTTTGCCCTTGTTTGGCGTGCATCGGCTGGTGGAGGTCAACAGCAAAGGCGAATCAAGCGTCAAGCGATACACGGTGTACACGGCTGGCGAAGCGATAGAGTACAGTGTTGGCACGGGCGGAGTGGTAGGCGCTGAAACGGATAGAATAGCCCATAATTTCCCTTATGTGCCGATGGTTGAGTACTGGAACAACTCATCCCAGACGGGCGACTTTGAACAAGTCATTAGCCTGATTGATGCCTACGATGTGCTGCAATCCGACAGGGTGAATGACAAAGAGCAGTTTGCCGATGCCCTGCTTGTGCTTACTGGTGTAGTAGGGTTTGACGCACCGGCAGGCGACACGCGCACGGCGGCACAAAGGCTCAAACAAGAGGGCACGCTGTCTTTGCCTGACCCGCAAGCGAAGGCCGAATACCTTGTCAAGCAGATGTCCGAGAGCGACACGGAAATACTCAAAGATGCCATCAAAAGCGATATCCACAAGTTTTCCCATGTGCCCGACCTGACGGATGAGCAGTTTGCGGGCAACTCCAGCGGTGTGGCGATGAAGTACAAATTGCTGGGGCTGGAGCAACTGACCAAAATCAAGGAGCGCTGGTTCCGTGAGGGCTTGCGGTGGAGACTGCGCTTGTTTGCATCATTCCTTAGTCTAAAGGGTGCGCCCGCGCTTGATGCTGATGCGGTGCAGATGATGTTCAGGCGTTCGCTACCCGTTAATGACCTCGAAATCGCGCAGATGGTTCAGATGCTATCGGGCATGGTGCCCGCCAAGACACTGCTGGCGCAGGTGCCTTTCATTGAGGATGTTCAAAGCGCGTTTGATGACCTTGAGCAGGAGAGGCAGGCGAACATCGCGGCACAGGCGGCGGCGTTCGGGGCGATGGCAATCCCGGAGGGCGAGGAGGTTGACTAATGGCGACACCCTACTGGGAGCATCGCGCAGCCCTCCGTCAAGCGGCGTATGACCGCGCCAACAATAGGGTTGTTGAGGCCGTTAGCAGAGCCTATGACCGCACGATGCGTCAACTGGACGAGGATATTGACACCATCATAGCAACCTACACGCGCAAGACGGGTTTGTCGGTGCGCGAGGCGTATGATTTCCTGCGCGAGGGTGTACCTCAAAGCGTGATGGATGACCTGAGGTCAAGGATAGCGGTCATCAGCGATCCGCGTCAGCGCAAGCGGCTTGAGGTCATGCTGCGCACGGATGCGTACAGGGCGCGTATAAGCCGCTTAGACGCGATTAAGGCAAGTACGAGGGTTGGGCTGACCGAAGCCGCAGAAGCCGAATTAGGGGCAATTACGCCGCATCTACGGCACACCGCAGACCTGGCGTATTCGCGGACGATGTTTGACATCCAAAAGACAACGGCAGGGTTCCAGATGGCGGGTGTGCCGAGCAGGGCGCTTGACACCATCCTCAAGAGCAAGTGGGCGGGCACGCACTACTCGACAAGCGTTTGGCAAAACCGTGACGCTATGGCTGGCATCCTCGACCGTGCGCTGATGGAAGTGTCTGGCATGGGCAAACTGTCAGACATGACGATGCAGGATGTCCGGGGGATGGTGAACCTTGACAAGTGGCGCAGTCAACTCACAAGCAAGTTCAAGACAGAAGCGCAGTATGCCAAGTACGCGGCGAACAGGCTGATACGGACGGAATCGGCATATGTAGCAGGACAGACCACGGCAGTTGCCTACGAGGAGTGTGGGATAGAGCGCTACGAGTATATGGCGACCCTCGATAATAGAACCTCAACCGTTTGCGCCGGATTGGACGGTCAAATCTTCAATCTGGAAGATAAGGAAGTCGGGGTTAACTGGCCGCCTCTGCATCCGATGTGTCGCTCCTCAATTTCTCCTCGCATAGATGGGCTGACAAGAGAAGGCCTGCAAAGAGCCGCCCGTGATGCAAACGGCAAGAGCGTGTATGTGCCGCGCGACATGCGGTATAATAGTTGGCTTGCGTGGCAAAAGGCCGGATGCCCCGACATAGCATCATGGCGAACGGGTGAAACACCAAAGGCGGGAACGTTGGCGCAGAAAGTAAAGGATGCAATCAAATGAAAAAAGTCCGCATCGGCGGCATCGACTAAGCCATACGGCATGTCCCGCGCCCTTCCACATTGTCAGGGCTTAAAGAGCGATGGAATGAGTTGACGAACTATAAACGGAAAGGAATAACATGAGCGAAATTATTGAAACCACGGAAACCACTGAAACCACGGAAACCACTGAAACCACGGAAACGGCGGTAGAAACGGAGCAGGTCACGCCACCTGTCAAAACCTTCACGCAGGAAGAACTCAATGCGATTATCGATAAGCGGCTTGAGCGCGAACGCAAGGACGCACAAGCACGGATTGACAAGGCCGTCACCGAGGCGCAGAAACTGGCGAAAATGTCGGCAGATGAACGCGCAGAGCATGAGCGTCAAGAGCTGCAAAAGAAACTGTCAGAGCGTGAAGCGGAGATCACCAAACGTGAGTTGAGGGCAGAAGCGAAGTCACAACTGAGCGACAAGGGCTTACCCGTCGAACTCGCCGAGGTCCTGCCCTACACGGACGCGGACACGACCAATGCGGCGCTTGTTGCCGTTGAGAAAGTCTTTCGGCAAGCCGTTGAAAAGGGAGTGACCGAACGGCTGAAGGGCAACGCGCCCAAGGTCAGCCAGGGAGGTACCGCCAAGATTTCTGCTGAGGATGCCGAGAAAATGTCCTACTCGGAGAGGGTACGACTGTTCCAGACCGACAAAGATTCCTATGACAAATATTTCGGAGGGAAATAAACAATGAGTGAATACACCCTAAAAGCTAACCTGGTAATCCCTGAGGTGATTGCCGACCTGGTAGAAACCAAATTGGGCGACAACATTACCCTGCTGCCGCTGGCCGAGGAAGACAACACCCTGGTAGGCCAGCCCGGTGACACGCTGAAGTTCCCGGCGTTCAAGTACATCGGCAAGGCTGCTGTTGTTAACGAGAATGGCCAGATTGTAACCGGCAAGCTCGAGGCTGGCACGGTGCAGGCTACCGTGCACAAGTACGCCAAGGGCATCAGCATTACTGACGAAGCCAGACTGAGCGGGCACGGAGACCCAATGGGCGAGGCCGCTAAGCAGCTGGCCCGCGCCATCGACCAAGGTGTGGATGATGAACTGTTCGGCGTGCTCAACTCCGTGGGCGTGAGCCGCAAGCATATTAACACCACCATCTCTGCCGACAACATTGCCGACGCGCTGGTGCTGTTCGGCGAAGACCTGACCGGGGACAAGGTGCTGCTGACTGACGCTGCCGGTTTTGCCGCGCTGCGCAAGGACGGCGATTATATCCGCGCAAGCGACCTGGGACAGCGTATGATCACCGACGATGTGGTTGGCGAAATCTGGGGCTGTCAAATCCTCATCAGCAACAAGATTAAGACCGACACGACTGTGAATGAAAAGAACCACTTCATCGTGAAGCCTGGCGCGCTGCGGCTGGTGAACAAGCGTGGCACGCAGGTTGAAGTACAGCGCGAGGCTGACTACATGCGCGACAATGTCTTCGCCAGCAAACATTGTGCTGCATACTTGTACGATGCCAGTAAAGTGGTGGCACTGACCGAATTCACTGGCTTGCAGGTTCTGACCGCTGCTTCCGGCATCGAAACTGTGGCAGGCGCGTCTGGCAAAACCAAGATTGTGATTCCTAACGTGATGGCCGCGCCCGCAGGTTACAAGTGGGTGTACATCCTTGACCAGAGCGCGTCCGATGTCGGCACCTTCGGCACCGCCGTCTCCGGCGACACCGACTGGACTTCCAGTGCGACCGAAATCTCCGCAAGCACCAACACCTATGCACACATCATCCTCGTCAACTCCACCGATGACAAGCCCGTGAAGACCATCACGGTTGCTGTCAACGCTGGCGCGTAAGGAGTAACGCATGACGGACAATGAAAAACTGGCGGCTTTCAAGGCGAGGGCGGGTCTGACTGGCGCAACACAGGATTCCTTGATTGGGCAGTACATCAAAGACGCTGAATACTTTATCCTTGGCGTTACTGGTCAGTCAACCATCCCGGCAGCCCTTGAGGGCGCACAGTTGGACATTGCCGTTGGAAACTGGGGCAAGCGCGGCGCGGAGGGCGAGAGCAGTCATAGTGAGGGCGGAGTATCCGTCACCTATGATGCCCTTCCTCCCGCCCTGCAAGCCCTTCTGAGGGGCTTTACGCTGGCAAGGGTGGTGAATGTCAATGCGACACCTGAAACGCCGTGAAACGCTGATTAAGCACCTTGCGCCTACGCTCTCGACAGGGAGCATGGGCAGCGTGACCGTTACATGGACAGGCACGCCCGCGCAAGTGTACGGCGATGTTCAACCCCTGCAATCGTCACAAATGCGGGCAGAGTACGGCGAACGCGCAGACCGAATGCGGCTGTGCATCCTGCCTAACGGCTCGTATGCGATTGGTGACGGGATTTGGATTGACGATGAATCAACAGCGTTGCCGCCTTGGCTGATTGTCAGCGTTGCGGCATGGTTGGACCTGACAAGTTTAACCATTGAAAAGAGGGCGTAATGGCAAAAGTAATCGCAAACATGGACAGCCTACTGAAGAAGCTGGACAGGCTGGGCGGCGACACAAAGAACGCAATTGTAAAGGCAATGAAAACCACCTTGCAATCCGCAGAGGGTGACGCAAAGGCCAATTCCATGTACGGCTCTGTCAGAACGTCCATCAAGAGCGAACACAAGGTACTGCCCGACAAGATTGAGGGCAAGGTTTTCACAAATCTCCCTCATGCCGTTTTCATTGAATTCGGGACGGGGCCAGTCGGCGCGGCGAATCACTCAGGCATCTCGCCCGAAGTACCAGTCACCTACACACAGCATCCGTGGGTTTATCATTCCGAGGATTACGGGTTTGTAACGACTTCCGGGCAACCGGCACGGCCTTTCCTGTATCCCGCTTCAAAGCAAAACGAATCTGTGTTTGAGGGCGAGACACGAAAAGAACTACTGAGCGCAATCAGAAGGGCGGGTGGTTAAATGGACAGTCTTAGTCCTGAGGTATACGCGGCACTCACAGCGACAGGCTATAACGTGTCCTACGCCTACCCGCAGGACAACGTATCCCTTCCCTGCGTGTCCTTCTACGAGGCCGCAAACCGCGAACACGGGCAAGCGGGCGGTGCTGAGTATGTTACGGAATGCGAGTACGTCATCGACATATGGAGTTCAAACCCGGAAACCAACGCAACAATGGCTTTAGCAATCGATACCAAAATGGCGGCTTTACGGCTCAAACGTACTTTCTCACATGACCTGTACGAAGCAGACACACGGATTCATCACAAAACAATGCGGTATCGGGGATTAATCCATATCGCTCAACAGAAAATCTATCAATAGAGGAGTAAAAAATCATGGCTAAAACCAGGGCACTTGGTACTACCATCACTTTCAATTCGCAGACCATTGGTGCGCTAACGAGCATCGGTGAAATCACGCCCGACAGTGAAGAACTGGACGCGACCACGCTGGACAGCACAGGCGGATACAGGGAATTCTTGCAGGGTTTTAAGGACAGCGGCGAGGTTACGCTGAGCGGCTACTATGACAAGGCCGACCTTGGTCAACAGGCGTTGATTGCTGGCTACGGCACGGGCGACGTGGACGCGGTGGCTATCATTTTCCCCAATTCGGCTGGTGGCGCGACCTTCAACGCCTATGTCAAATCCTTCACCCTCGGTGCGGCTGATGTTGATGGTATCGTTGGATTTGGCGCGACCCTGCGCATCAGCGGTGCTGTGACCGCCACCTGATGGGGGGGGGTGAGTAAATGCCTAAAATGAGAGCGCTGGGGACGAGCATCACATATGCCCCGGCATACAATTCCGCTGACATTGACACCAAGGTCATCGGCTCGTTGACCTCGGTGGGTGAAATTAGCCCTGATTCAGAAGAACTGGACGCGACCTGTCTTGATTCATCTGGAGGGTATCGAGAGTTCCTGCAGGGGTTCAAAGATAGTGGCGAATTGACCTTGACTGGATACCTTGACCCCGACAAGCCCGGACAGGCGCAGATGGTGACCCTGTATGGGACGGGCGCGTTGGGTTACTTCTGGGTGACCTTCCCCGACCAGGCAACAGTGGCGTTCAATGCCTATGTCAAAAGCTTCACGGTTGGCGCTGCTGAGGTGGATGGTATTGTTGGCTTTGGCACCACGCTTCGGGTATCGGGCCTGATACAGGTTATCAGTACGAAACACATCAACAACAACGATGTGCTGGACGCAACCGCCTACGTGGTGACAGGCACCCCCGCATACCAATGGTATTCCAACACATCAAACGATTATGACACGCCCACCATCATCACTGGGGAGACAGGCGCTACCTACGATGCGACAGGTGCGCCTGGCTACTATTTCTGCACGATAACGGTGCCGAATTACAGGCCAGTAAACAGCCAGATTTTCCAAGTAGTCTAACAAGCCCCCGCCCTAACACGGCGGGGCATTTCTTACTATAAGGAGGAACAATGAAACTCGAAATCGGCGACAAAATGTATGAGTTGGAGTACACGGTAAACAGCGTGTGCGATTTGGAGGAAATAACGGGTAAGGGGCTGGGTGACATCCTCTCGGTGAGCGGTTTGTCCAGCATCCGTGCGCTCCTGTGGAGCGGACTGATTGAGAACCTGCCGGGGCTGACGATTAAAAAGGCCGGGGCTATTGTGCAGGAGTTCTTGAAGCAAGGCACGCTGGAGGATTTGGTTACGAAGATAGGGGAAGCCATTGAGCAGGCGGGTTTTCTGAACGCGCAGACGGCACCCAAAAGGGCAGCAAAGGCCGTGCGAGCGGTGAAGTAAAGCCTCTGCGCGAGGTATACGCGGGAATCATACATAATGCGTTCAAGGCGGGTATTGTGGACGCCTGGTCGTTTTGGCGCATGACGGCAAAGGAAGTACGCGGGCGGATTGAAGCACACGCGGCGAACATGCGTACGGCGAATGAGCGATTGGACCTACTCGCATGGATGATAGGTAGTTATACAGCGCACGCATACCATCAGCCAAAGAAATACCCAAAGCGTCCAAGCATTCTAAGCCAGGTAGAAAGCAAAGCGCTGTCGCCTGATGTGCAGATGGATAGCGACATTATGAAAACAGTACTGACGGCATATGCTGAAATACACAACGAAATCGAGGAGGCGAAACCTTGACGATTGAAGAACTTAATATAAGATTTACCGCCTCGATGGGTGGTTTGCAAGCGCAATTAAACGGCTTGAAGGGACAACTGGGTGGGCTGAACACGGCGGCGCATAATACACAAAGCGCGTTTAGTGGTATTGCGAAGGCGGCAAAATTATTCCTCGGCGCGTTTGTCATCAGAGGCATGGTCAAGATTGGCAAGACATCGCTTGAAATGGCAAACGATGTTGTTGAGAGTGAAAGCCTGTTTGCCACATCCATGAAAGGCATGGCAGACGAAGCGCGGGAGTGGTCGGATGATTTAAGCGACTCGTTGGGCCTGAATGCTTACGGGTTGAGAAAGAACGTAGGCATTTTCAACACCATGTTCCGAAGTATGGGGCTCGGTGAGCAAGAGGCATATAACATGTCTACTGGCTTAACCGAGCTCGCAGAAGATATGGCTTCATTTTACAATATTGATTCTGAAGAAGCCTTCACTAAATTCAGGGCAGGAATCACTGGTGAAACTGAACCGTTAAGTTTAGCGGCTTAACAGGGAAACCTGTTTTGAAACTGTTGGTGAACGCAGGCAAAAGCGGTGTGGGAAGAAATTCCTGCTGACGGTGAAAACCTAAAATTCTTCTATCCCTAAACTATTGAATTGTTTGGGGATAAGTGGTATACTACGCCCGAGGTGATTTTATGACAGGCGTAATTTACCAGTACACTTCTCCAAAGGGCAAAAAGTACATTGGTCAAACCCTAATCTTGCAGAGAAAACGCATTGACAAGCACAAGTACGAAGCCTTTACAAAGAATGCAGATACGCCTTTTGCAAGGGCAATCAGGAAGTATGGATGGGGCGCGATACGTCCGACATACAAAGTGATTGAAGTTGTGGAAGCGGAAACGGCAGAATCTTTGAAGAACGCGCTGACAGACAAAGAGAATTACTACATACAGACCTTTGACACGATGCTCCCGAATGGTTACAATGTGCAACTGACGAATCAGCGGCATCTTGGAGAGTATCGCGACAAAGAGGGTATGTACAAGAAGATCAGCGAATCTTTGAAAGGCAAGTATTTAAACGGCGTGAAGTCAAGGCAAATTATCAACTACGACACCAAGGAACAATACCCGTCAATTAGCGAAGCCGCAAGGCAAGCTGGATTGATGGTACAGCAAATTATACCCGTGCTAAATGGTAAAAACCTTACAGCGGGTGGGTTCAGATGGTGTTATGTAAACGATGATGGAACGATAGATGAAAGCAACTTGCGTGGTTCAAAACGCAAGAATTTGCCCGTCTACTGCAAGGAATTGGATAAGACCTTTGTATCAGCGTATGAAGCCGAAAAATTCATCGGCAAAAAGGGCGGGAAGTCCAACATACGATTAGCCTGTATGCGTGGCGGTAAATGCTATGGGTACACGTGGGAATATGTAGAAGAATAATGGCAATACCGTGCCAAGCCAATTAAGCGCCGAAAGGTGCTTTTTAATTGGAAGGTGTAACGACTATGATGTAGGGCGGAGATTAGCACCGCTCGAAGCGCCAACTACCCGAAAGGGTAAAGAGATAGTCTAATCCGACCTGTAAGGGTGTTAAAGTATCTGGAAACAGACGGTATAAATGTAAAGCGACTCGGTATCATGGTGGACGAAAACACCACCAAACAATATGCGCTGTCTGAGGGCATCAGCAATACCGGCAAGGAGATGACGCAGACCGAGAAACTCATGGCGCGGTACGCCGCCATCATAGGGCAGACTGCGGACGCCCAGGGCGACCTTGCGCGGACAATCGACAGCCCGGCGAACCAGATACGGGTACTGAACAACCAGCTTGACATGCTCAAAATA
>CALNBC010000217.1 GCA_937874755.1 uncultured Clostridia bacterium | reverse complement strand
AAACTCCGGTTCACCCAAGTCCACCCGGGAAAATTGGCATGTTGTTCTCAAGCGTCTGGGAAAGGTCTATTATTCTCATCATTCGTCCCTTCGTTCGGTTGCTGTTCCAATAGCACATAATGTATTTGAACTATCTGGTGAAATGTCCTGCGTAATAATGTATTATAAATGTAAAGATATCGCATAGAGGTGACGGAATGAGCGCGGAATTTGCAGTTGTTTTGGAACAGATGGCCGTGTTCATACTGCTCATAGGCGCGGGCGCCGCGGGGGCGCTCCTCAAAGTACTCGGGCAGGACGCGCTCACCGCCCTCTCCAACTTCGCGATGTACTTCTCCATACCCTCGCTGGTATTCTCCACAATTGCGGGCACCGCGACCCGGGAGCAGCTGCTCGCCGCATGGCCGTTCATAATGGTATCGCTGGGCATATTTGCATTGCTGTTCGGCTTCGGGCTGCTTTCCGCCAGGCTGTGCAAGCTCACAGGCAACCGCAAGAGGATACACCTTTGCCAGAGCACCTTCGGCAACCTGGGCATGATAGGCATTCCCCTCGTATCCGCGCTGTACGGCGCACAGGGTATGCTGCCTATGACGGTATTTTTGCTGTGCGACCAGACGCTGCTATGGACCGCGGGCATACGCCTCGCCTACCCCAAGGAGAGCTCCGCGCGCCTCGATTGGAAGAAGCTGCTCAACCCCGTGCTGATTTCCGCCATATTGGGAATCGCCCTCGTGCTGCTGGGGGTAAACTTCACAGGAGTTATCGCCGACACGATTGCAGGGCTGGGCGGCACCACGAAGTACATCGCCCTCATATTCGTCGGCGGCTCGCTGGTGCTCACCGGCGGCGAAAAGAGCGTCCGCTCCCCCGCCCCCTTTTCGATAGTGTTCTTCAAGATGCTGCTCTGCCCCGTATTGGTTTACTGCGGCCTAAAGCTAGTGGGGTTCGACGCTGCAACCGCCGCCACCTTCGCCGTTATTTCGGGTATGGCCTGAACGCAGGCGTGATCCATTATTATAGCG
>CALNBC010000216.1 GCA_937874755.1 uncultured Clostridia bacterium | reverse complement strand
TGTGCTAATAGGCGAAAGAGGGCGCGAGGTACGAGACTTTCTCGAAAAAGATCTCAAAGAAGAGGGGTTGAGGCGCTCTGTACTCGTGGTTGCGACTTCCGACCAGCCCGCGCTCGTGCGATTGAAATCAGCCATGGTCGGCACAGCGATAGCGGAATTCTTCCGGGATCAGGGCTACGACGTTCTGCTGATGATGGACTCTCTGACGAGGTTCGCCATGGCTCAGAGGGAAATAGGCATGGCAATCGGAGAGCCTCCGGTTTCGAGGGGATTCACCCCGTCGGTGTACGCTGTCATGCCGAAGCTGTTAGAACGCGCAGGCAACTCGAAGAATGGCTCGATAACCGGGCTCTACACAGTGCTCGTCGAGGGCGACGACATGGATGAACCAATCTCCGACACCGTTCGCGGCATACTCGACGGTCACATCGTTCTCTCGAGAAAGCTGGCTAACGCGGGGCACTATCCGGCAATCGATGTGCTGCAAAGCATCAGTCGCCTTATGCCGGACGTTACTGACAAGGAAAACGCCAAAATGGCAAGGTACATTCGCGGCGTTATGAGCACTTATCAAGAAAACCAAGACTTGATATCCATCGGAGCGTATAAAAAAGGTTCCAGCAAAAAGATTGACGAAGCAGTTGACATGATCGACTCCATAAACGGTCTTTTGTGCCAGCAAGTCGGCGAACGATTCACCTACGACGAAACTATGGCGTTGCTTAAAACAATCTACGATGAAAGATATGCGGAATGAAACAGTTCGTATTTTCAATGAAGGCGCTTTACGACGTGCAGGAAAGCATCGAAAAGCAGGTCAAACTCCAGATGGCTTCCATCGAAGCAGAACTGATTATACACATCAGGGAACTCGAGACGCTCAACCTCAACCTTGAGAAGACGACCAACGAGTACACCGGCATCGTTTCTCGCGGCGTCCTGGCTATGAACATCAAAAACTACGGCGTATTCTTTGAAAAGCTGCGGGCAGTCATACTCATTCAGCAGAGCAAAATCAGCCAGTTGGAAGGCGAAAAAGCCAAATGTCTGCAAAAGCTGGTCGAAGTCCGCAAAGAAAAGAGGCTGCTCGAAAAGCTCAGGGAGGAACAGTTCGCGGAATATATGGACGGAATCAAAAAGAACCAGGCAAAACTGATAGATGATTTCGTATCCCACAAGGCGGGCACGAGTTCCTAACATTATTCTGATTTTATCAGCAATGATGAAATAGATATTTCTTCGGAGGAAGGTGATATTTGTTGTGAATACGGTTATGGTTTGCGGAAATGATACGCAAAACATCGCCGCCGCAAAGAGCAAGGATACCCGAATAGGGGATGCTGGCAAAAGCTCGGACAATGTGCTGCGCAGCTTCCGAAAGAAGCTCGAGGAGCTTGGGGCTTTGGCAGTGCAGGTTCAGCAGAATGCTCAAGGCGGCAAACTCAAACAGGATGACGGCATGCAGGGCAAGGCGGAAATCCAAGCGATTTTCCTGGCGTCCGGCACAATCGAAGGAATCGAGCAGCCGCTCATCAGCCCAGTAACCGCGGCAATTTCGACCGAAACGGCGCACCCCGCCGCTCAAAGCCCGGTGGTGGAAGGCGGCGAGGTCGAGGGAGCGGTTATAGGGCAAAACGCATGGATGCAAACTGCAATGGCCGGCGAAAGTCCGGCATATACGCAGGATCAAATAATAAATACCATAGGCGGGCAACAAATAGCCAATTCAACCACCCAAATAGAGCAACAGGTGCAGTTGACGGCTGAGGAACCGATAGCGACGGAACCGGTGGCGCAGCAAGCGCAGACGCAGGACATTTTGACACAGGAAATAGCGAAGTTCTCGCTGCCTATGGAGCAAGCTGACGAAACGCCCATACTAGACACTATCGGGGACGATAACAATGCAAGGACTGCCCCCCAAGCCGAGGTGCAGTCGAAACCGACCATGGCAACAGCCCACAGTATGGAAGACGATGGTGAGGCGCTCGCTGCGCGCAGTCCCTTCGAGGCAGAGAAGGCGGAGACTTCATCGAATTCGCGGAATACTGAAGCGATGACCGACGTTCGTGAAACAGCGCCTAAAGCCGCGCCGGGAATCAGCGCTCCCACCGAGGCAGAGACGAGGGCGGCAGAGGCACCTAAAAGCGATAGGGACAACATCTTCAGGATTGTGGACAGCGTCAGCACTCAATCCAAAGAGGGCAAGCACGAGTTCGAAATCGGACTCAAGCCGGAATTCCTTGGCAAGGTACGCATCAAGCTCACCATGGAAAAAGGCAGTATCCACATGCGGATAGACACGGATGACCCAAATGTTAAGCAGATGCTCTTGGATCATTCCAATTCCCTGCTGGGAGAACTGAGGGATAAAGGCGTAGCAATTTCCGGGATGGACATTTCCTACGACAACCAAGCGACCTTTGACGGAACACAGCAGCAACACGCAGGCAGGAACGGTAGCAGGCAGGAAAACGGAATGAATTACTACCTTCCGATAGAGCCGCAGACCGAACAGTCCTGGGATGCGTTCAGCCTTTATGAAGGGAACAGCACCGTCGAATTTTTCGCATGAGAGGATTATACCTATGAGCATAGATACCGTAAACGCGCAGGTGATGCAGGCTATACAAGGTTCAGGCGGCACGGCAGCATCTTCGACTGCAAAAAAGAACACCCTTAACGTGGATGATTTTCTGAAGCTGTTCATCACCCAGATGACCCACCAGGACCCGCTAAGCGGCTCCTCTGACAGCAGTGGTGCCGACTATATGTCGCAACTTGCCCAGATTACGATGATGGAGCAGCTGTCGTCGATAAACGAAGGAATAGTTGCAAACCAGACTTACGGCATGATAGGCAAATACGTTTACATAGGCGACGGCGCAGGCTCGGATCTTATTTTCGGCAAGGTAGACGGTGTGGTCAACGAAGGCGGGGTCAACTACCTGATGGTGGGCGGCGAAACGTACAGCTTGACCGACGTTTATGCCGCCGTGGATGGAGGCGCGGTCGACCCCGCGTCGAACGACGAAATCCTTAAAAGTGCCGACATGATAGGCAGGAATATCGCAGCCAAAATAGCCGATGAAGCGGGTGTCGAATCTATTGTTACCGGCAAGGTCGAGAAAATGCACGTAAAGGATGGGGTTGTCTACCTGGTCGTTGCTGGTCGAGACGTACCCCTAAGTAGCATCGTGGAAGTAGCCCCCGATGATTCGACTCAGGCCATAATCTCCGAACCCCCGCAAGAGACCTTAACAGCTTAATTCCAAGGAGGATAGCTCACCATGATGCGTTCATTGTATTCCGGAGTTACCGGATTGCGTTCCCATCAGACTAAGATGGACGTTATAGGCAACAACATCGCAAACGTCAACACTGTCGGCTACAAGTCCAGCCGCGTGGTTTTTCAGGATATTTTCAGCCAAACAGTATCCCCCGCTTCGGCCCCGCAGACCAGCGGCAACGGCGGGGGGACAAACCCCCAGCAGATAGGACTTGGCGTGCAGCTAGCCGCGATAGACGTCTCCTATGCGGCGTCCTCGACCCAGTATACGGGCAACACCCTCGACCTCGCCATCGACGGCGACGGTTACTTTATCATCCAGGAGGGTGGGGGCAACACCTATACCCGCGCCGGCAACTTCAAGACCGACTCGGATAACTTCTTGGTGGATTCCAACGGCAATTACGTCATGGGCTACACAGGAACCCCAGATGCCGACGGCAATGTTACCACGCTGGAAAAAATCAAGCTGGACCCTGCCTACACCGATATTTCCATCAACAACAACGGC
>CALNBC010000215.1 GCA_937874755.1 uncultured Clostridia bacterium | reverse complement strand
TCAACGTGCTGGATTTTGATACGGGCGCGAAGGTCACCGGGGCGCGGTTCACCTTCTATCGGGGGTTGGGCGCGAGGCTGGAGCGCGCCATAATCAGCTTCTTTTTGGACACGCATACCCTTGAATCGGGCTATACCGAGGTATTTCCTCCATTCTTGGCAAACACCGCGTCTATGCGCGGCACGGGGCAGCTTCCCAAGTTCGCCGAGGATATGTACCACGTCGAAGGCACCGACTACTACCTTATTCCCACTGCCGAGGTGCCTGTTACCAACATGTACCGCGACCAGATACTCGATGCCGAACAGCTTCCCATCAAGCATTGCGCGTATTCCGCGTGCTTCCGCGGCGAAGCGGGCAGCGCGGGCAGGGATACGAGGGGCATAATCCGCCAGCACCAGTTCAACAAGGTGGAGCTTGTCAAGTTCACCAAACCCGAGGAGTCCTACGCCGAGCTGGAAGCACTGACCAACAACGCCGAGCTGGTACTCCAGAAGCTGGGCTTGCCCTACCGCGTCGTTCGCCTATGCGGCGGCGATTTGGGCTTTTCCTCTGCTATGACCTACGACATCGAGGTCTGGATGCCCAGCTACGACCGCTATCTCGAAATAAGCTCCTGCTCGAATTTCGAGGATTACCAGGCGCGTAGGGCAAACATCCGCTTTCGCAGGGACAAGAAAGGCAAACCCGAGCTTTGCCACACGCTCAACGGTTCGGGAGTCGCCATAGGCCGCACAGTCGCCGCCATACTCGAAAACTTCCAGCAACAGGACGGCAGCGTAAAGGTTCCCGAAGCCCTCTGGCCGTACATGGCAGGCAACAAGGTAATCAAATAACTGAGCAATAGCTCAACATATACTAAAGACAGCAAAAAAGCACCCCAGTGCTTCAACAAGCGAAAAAGCCGCCCGGAGTGAATTCCGAGCGGCTTTCGTCATGCTGTTAGTCTGAGGTTACGCAATCAATAATCCAATATGAGGTAAATCGAACCGCGCTTGAGCGCAAGGCTGAGCACTCTGACGTCGTCCGCGCCTGCGGAGGTTGCGTAGCCCTTAAGCTTGCTGGTGCCGTACTTGCTGGAGGAGTAATCGTCCACCCAGAACTCGACGGAGGACTTCTTCGCCTTGACTGCAGCCTGGATGATGCTCTTTGCTTCTGCCATGCTGGAAACGACGAGGTCGTTCTTGACGAAGTAGTTGAGGGTCATGGTGTCGCACTCGGGCAGGTCGTGGACGATGTCCCAGGGGGTGTAACGCTGCTCGATGATGGTGTCGGATACCATGAAGAAGTCGTGGCGGGGCTGGGGGGTTTTGTTGTTTATCGGG
>CALNBC010000214.1 GCA_937874755.1 uncultured Clostridia bacterium | reverse complement strand
TGATGTACCCGTCCGATTCGATCCTGTCCATAAAGAATATGTGTATGAAGGAAAGTGCCATCAGCATGACCGCGATAATCAGCATAAAGCGCGGCAGGGCGGCGCGCTTGCCCGCCGTTGCGATGGAATAAAACCCTTGGGCGACCAGCATGATGGGCTAAACATAAGCGAAAACTCCAGTCAGCCCGAATGTGAAACCGCTCACCTTTTCGCCGATTATGCCGGTGGGACCAAAGTGAGTCAACGCCAAAAAAAGCCCCAGCGCGATGAGGGCTATGCCCGCTATTTCCCTTCTGCGGCGCTCATCCGCTGTGGGCACTTTAGCCCTTGCAGTAGCCGAGCGACTGCGCGGGCTTTTCGCCCCGCTATTGCCTGCGGAAGCAGACGCTGTGCGCTTCGTGCTTGGCGAGGGCTGTTTCCCTTGGGGTTTTGCGTTTTTGCCGTTGGCTGACAACTGTTCACCTCATTTGTATTGCTTGATATATTATATCGCCGGCGGGGCTCAAGAGCAAGGTTTACGGGTCATAATCCAGCTTCGCCGCCTTCGCCTGGGAATGTTGAAATCGCCTTTGAATTCGATACGCCTTGCCATCTTTGACATAGAGCGCGCCAGTCTGCTTGAATCTGAAAGGGACTCTGGCCTCGACGCACTGCCGCCGAATGCCCAATACCCATTCGTGCCTGCATTCCCGCGCGTTTTCGCCCGATTCCCCGCCTACGACGACCTGCTCGCACCATCCTCCGAGGTCGTGCGAAAGGTCGACACCCTCGAGCAGCGGCTCGCAAATTATGCTCTTGTGGCGTATCGGCGCTCGCATAAATACTGGCAGGCGGTAATCCGCCCTGTCCTGATTCTCGCAAGTACAGCAAATGTGCACGTTCTCGTAGCCTTTGCCCCAGTCCGAGGGCAGGCAGTCCGTCAACCTTTCTATTCGCTTGGTTATGAAAAGAAAGTTGAGCCCGCGCCTGAGGCGCATCATCTGCCATGCATCCTTGCGCCATTCATCCGCTTCCTTCAGCAAAAAATCCGAAGTAAAGCAAGTGTATACCAATTCGCCCGCGGGCACCTTGAATGCACCTTGCCTGTCCCTCTTGACGGGCAAAGCAAAATCCCCGGTCTTTTTGACGCACGAGCTGTCCCTGCCGTGGCGGGCGTCGCCCCGATAAACATAGCAGTTCGCGCATCCCGGGCTGATTTTGTGGCAGCCGTGCCAGGGATTCCACAATACGGACAAACGACCCACCTCTAAAAGTTTTTCATACTAATTATAAGGTGGGTCGGTTATTCAGTCAACACAAGTTCGAATATACGTTCGTATTAAAAGCGCTTCTCGACGTTGAACATAGAGTTCAGCACCAGCCAGTTTTGGGAGAAGTATTGGTTGACCGTCCAATAGCTCACCCCTCCAAGACCGTACTGCTCTACCAACCTGAGCTTCGCCTGGATGCTTCTCGCGTCCTCGAACCAAACCACGTGCTCGACACCGTTCACCCTATAATTGAAATACGGGCTTTGGGCGACTTCATCGAACAATATTTCAGAGCCAGTGTCCGCCGCCAGTCGCACTGCGGCAACATTGGAAAGCGTCCTCGCTGCGGTTCCGCTCACGTAGGGCAGCGTCCAGTCATAGCCGTAGTTTGGCATGCCCATGAGTATCTTCGCCGGAGGTATTTCGGTTACCGCGTACTGCAGTACTCTTTCGACCTGATCCACAGGCGCAACAGCCATAGGCGGACCGTAGGTGTAGCCCCACTCGTACGTCATGATGACGACGTAATCCAACAGCCTGCCATGGGCTTCGTAATCGTGGGCTTCGTACAGCGTTCCTTGCTGGCCGGCGCTGATTTTCGGGGCTACCGCGCTGGAAAGCACATAGCCTATCGGTCTTAGCCTAGCTACTAATCGTTCGAGAAATGCATTGTACGCCTCCCTGTCCCTCGGGAAGATGTACTCGAAGTCGATGTTCAATCCGAAATAGTTTTTCTCGTCGAGGTTTATTGCGATGTTCTCGATGAGTGTACTTTGAATGTCCATATCGTTCAACACGACGCTGGCGAGCTC
The DNA here is from genome assembly GCA_937874755.1 of uncultured Clostridia bacterium. Lineage (GTDB taxonomy): Bacteria > Bacillota > Clostridia > Christensenellales > CALWSW01 > CALNBC01. Next base: position 1,367 of record CALNBC010000214.1, on the reverse strand, counting down.
TGAGCTGAACCCCTCCCCGGGAATCGTATTCGCGATGACCATGAGAGGCGCGACGTTTTTTGTGTAAGCGGCGTTAATCAGCCTGGCGTCGTCGACGGGCACGAGCGTACCCGTTTCGGTGAACATGTACGAAAAGGGCGAAAGATAAGTCAAATCGGGCAGGGTTAGATCGAGCGTTGATTGCCCTATTCCGGGATAACAAAAGCCGTTCACGGCGATAGTTCCCGTTGGCTCTGCGACTGCGGGCACCGTTAAAAGCTGACCGACGCGAAGGAAATTCGGATCGCTTTGGGTCAATGGGTTGAGTTTGACCAACCTCTCGACTGTCGTTCCGTACGACCTGGCGATGGTAAACAGCGTTTCGCCCGCTGAAACCTGATGGGTGATGAATTCCGTCGGCACGACCAATGCCTGACCTATTACCAATGGCTGCGTTGGGAGAATCTGGTTTGCGGCTTGAAGCAGTTCGACAGTCACCCCGTATTCTTGGGCTATTGAATAAAGGCTGTCCCCGCTTTGAACGACATAAATGACCATGCTAAACCTCCGGCTTTTTAATGGTGCTTAAAACAGGATATGCCGGATTCAATTTCTTGTTAAAAAGCAAACTCCGCCTTTTCGGGCGGAGCAGAATGGCGGAGAAGATTGGCCGGCAGCATGACATATGTGGTATTATACTATCAGCTGCTAAAAATACTTATTAAGGAACCAACGGATGATAATAATCGAAGATATAGACAACGAAACAGTAAAGATCAATGATACGAGTATTGAAGGTTTCTTGTCAGACGAACGGTGCTCAAAGTGCAGCCATTCTCTAATTATGTATAGAAAATATGATGCCTATTTTTGCGCTTACTGCAACGAGTGGGCAGAAGGGATTTGCAGTGACACTGATTGTTTCTATTGCAAAAACAGACCAAAAAACCCTTGTGAAACTGCATAAAGTAACCGCCATCGGGTATTTCCCTTTGGCGGTTTTTGATTTTTACAAATATACATTGCAATTGCATGTAGGTTTGCACGTGTAAATACGAAATTATCTCTTCGAGTTATCAACAGACGCTTTTGTGGCTTGTTTTTCCGTTGTAAAACACCGTACAATTTACTATATGTTGTGTTCAAAGTAATATGTGCCATGCTTAATCATACTATATATTGTGTTATTATCTTATTCTATCGTTTGATATGCCGTTGCACCGTCCCATAAGGGTAAATATCATAGCGTGTTGGTTTTTTGTTGGTCTTTTGATGGCACCCGGAGGGGGATATAGCAAATCACTCAAATGCGTGTTTACCCGCTCGTTGCTCTAAATGGGATAAAAGCATTTTAAATACCCTCTCAAAAATAATAAGCGTCTTATATA
>CALNBC010000213.1 GCA_937874755.1 uncultured Clostridia bacterium | reverse complement strand
GTAGGACAATAGGCAGCAGCCGCCTGTGAGAGCGCCGCAGGTATCCCCCGCAAACCCCACTCCCTCGCTGGGACCCCCCACAGTACGGATTAGGTCGGCGTCTTCCTTGCCCTGTGCTTCCAGTGCGATTTGCATGATTATTTGCGCGCAGAAAAAGCCCTGCCTTGAAAGCTCCAGCATCCTGTCGAATAAGTCCATCCAGTCACGTCCTTTCGCATACCGCAAGGTAGTAGCCGCATTTTTTGCCCTTGGCGCAAGCCAGTTCGTCCGCTGTGCCGTTCCATATACATTCGATGTAGTAGCGCTTCCACTCGGCGGTTTCGTCGGCAAAATCTAACACTCGAAAACCCGCCTTTTCGATTAGCTCAATCGCTTCGTCCTGCTCTCCAAAATAAACGTCCGACAAGAGCAGCTTGCCGTTCTTTTGCAGCAGGCGCGCCGCCTCACACAGCGCGGCAAAGGGTTCGCCGCAAACGAAGAACGCGCATTCGGACAGCACCGCAGAAAAGCTGCCGTTTGGGAAGGGACTGCACAGGAAATCGCCGCGCAAAACGCCGTTTCCCCCCGCTTTGTCTATCCCGACAGCGTCGAAGCCCAGCGAGTTAAGAAGAGCCAACGATTCGCCGTCCCCCGCGCCCATGTCCAGTATTCGGCAAGGGGAGAGTCTGGAAAGGGCAAGCAGCCTTTTGGTCTGCTCCGCTCCGCTCGGGTGTCTCTCCATGATTCCCCCCCTTTGCCGAATGATGTTACTTGTCTTCCAGCGCTTTTTCCACCGAGAGCACCTTCCCCAGGGCGAGCTCCTCGGGCACGTAGATGAACCCGCACTTTGGACATACGGGAAGCTCGACTGGGAAGGCATTGTCTAGGTACGCGAAGGTCGCTTTGCCCTTGACCAGGGCGACCCTGCATTTTTTGCAGGTGAGCTTGCCCAAGGGGTCCACGGTATAATAATTCTTGTTCGTCTCCATTGCTCCCCCCTTAATTGACAGTCATGCGGTGGCTGTACGCCCCGCAGACGACATAGCCGGCGCCCTGCTCTTCGAACTTCACCCAGAAGGTGACGTTGCCTATGCGGTGGCGGGTTATGAGCAGCTCCGACCCGCTGTCCAGCACCGCGTCGCCCGTTTCGCGGTACGCCCGCATCACAGCGATTACGTCGGTATCGAGTATCATGCGCTCGTCCATCTGCACTCTCGCCTCTTCGGTTATGTCCAGAGGGAAATCCAACTGTTCTTCCATCGCATCCTCACCCCATATTTCTTTAAGCAGGCTGTTTTTGAGCACCAGTCTGTTCCTTCGCTTTTCGCTTATGTCCGGCGGGTCGCCCGCGGATGTGCCGTAAACCAGCTCCAGTATGTGCCTTGATTCGCGCCCCTCCCGGGCGAACCTGTCCCTGCATGCCATGCAATAGGTGATGTACGGCGCGTCTGTGCGCTCGAGGCAGGATTGGGCGAGTTCGTGGGCCACTTCCCGATTGGCGTAGGATACCAAGCCGCCGTAGCCGCAGCAGGGGCTTTTGTCCCCCGAATACTCGGTTTCGATGAGCTCCACACCCAAGGTTCGGGCGAGTTTTCTGACCGCCTTTTGGGTATTCTCGTCTCCCCTCGCGCCGCAGGAATCGTGCAGCGAAGCGGCCTTATGCGCTTTTGTTGCGCCTTCGGGCAGCCCTATGTCGTTCAGCACATCCCAAACGCCAGCGACTTCTCTCCCAGAGCTGTCTCCCAGAGTTTTTCGGCAGGTCGGGCAGCCCGCGATTATCTTCGGGTCGCCGAGCTTGGCGAGTTCTTGCTTGAGGAACTCGGCAGTGTTGTCAAACATCTCGTACCGCCCCGCCCAATTGGCTATCGCCCCGCAGCAGCCCAAAACCAGCGCAACTCCGCCGTCCAGCCGCGCGCAAAGGTCGGAATATGCCCTCTTGACGGTTTGCGGCGCGACAGCACCCGCCTGGCAGCCGGGGAAGAACGCGTATTTGCAGATTTCGTACCCCGGTTGCGGCTTTGGAGAAAACCATGTCGTGGAGTGCGAACTCGTGTGGGCTAAGGGGCATTTTGCCCGTTGTGACCATGTTTTTGCGGGCAAGATGGCAAATGTCTGCCATGTCGTACCCGAAGGGGCAGGTTACCGAACATTGCCCGCAAAGGGCGCAGGAATTGATTGGCTTGTTCATCATGTGGTCGCCCATTATGATGCTGACGTTGTTGTAAATCTCGCGCGTAAGCTGGCGCGGGAATTTGGCGTAATGCCGAAGATAGGCGCAGCCCTTGGCGCACTCTTCGCAGCTGCACTCTATGCAGCGGGAGGCTTCTTCCTTGGCGCTTTGCGCGTCGTATACGCCGTTTTCAACCACGCGGCGGGAGGGCGTTACACCTTCCATATCGGTATAAAGTCTGCTCTGCACGCAGCCTTCTACACC
>CALNBC010000212.1 GCA_937874755.1 uncultured Clostridia bacterium | reverse complement strand
ATACTTCAGTGCGGTGGGTCACGTCGATTACGGCGCAAAGTTTAACCCCGACAAATCCGCAATCATGCGCTATTCCGACTGCCCCGATACACTCGATGAGCTGTTTAAGTATGTAATCGAAAACGGAAAGTGCATCGAGGTCAATACATCCACTTACCGTAGGCTCGGGAGGGACATACCCGGTCTGGACTGGCTGACCCGCTACCGCGAACTGGGCGGAGAATACATCACCTTCGGTGGAGACGCCCACATTACCGAACATATTGCCTATAGATTCGACGAAGCAGCCGAACTCGCAAAGGCGGCGGGCATCAAGTACTACGCTACTTACAAAGGCATGACGCCCATTATGCATAGAATTTAGATCTATTCCACGCAAATTACAAACCCGCCCGGCCGTTCGCTTTGAGAACGTGCGGGCGGGTTTTATTAGCTTCGTTTTGTTTTTGGCTAAAGTTTAACGCCTGATATACTAACGAAAATGTTTGATTTACCGATTACTGCGAAATGATATTCGTCCTCGCCCCCGTCTCAGCCTCGGGCGGCTCTATGCCCTTCTCTTTGGCCGCTTCGATGCACTTGAGCATCCACGCCATGTTGCGTGCAAGGTTGCGCATGGTCTGCATCCCCTCAAGATCGCTTGGAATGTCCTTTGCTGAGGCGGCATATGCAATGTTCCAGTACGTTGAGGAAACCAGCGGCATCTGTTTAATTGAGAAATACTTGTTCAATTCGTCCATAGTCGCCATGGAACCCGCCCTGCGGGCAACGCCTATCGCGGCTGCAGGCTTGTGAGCGTAGCATTGGCCTGCGCGGAACATTCTATCCAGCACGCAAACTATGGGACCAGTGGCGGAGGCGAAGTGCACCGGACTGCCGACTATAAGACCGTCCGCATTTTCCATCTTCTCAATGAGAGAGTTGACGCAATCGTCCTTAAAAACACATCGGGGCGTTTTATCGCAAGCTCCGCAGGCGGTGCAGCCGTAAAAAGGACCTTTACCGATGTGTACCAGTTCGGACTCCACACCGCATTCGCCCAGAGTTTTTGCGACTTCCTGAAGCGCAGCATTGGTGCTGCCATTTTTGTTGGGGCTCCCGTTGATTATCAATACCTTCATAATAAATATTACACCTCCCGAATATTCTTATTCAAGTATACCACTCGGGAATGATTGATACAACGTGCATGGGGGAACGCCCGCCAAGGAAGTAGTTTTTCGCACGCTTGGCAAAATACAGCCCAATGCAGATGATGATGGACATATAGACTACCATGGCGATTAGTATCAGCAATCTCGATTCATCCATGCTGTTTCCTCGCTTCATAGTCTAGATATGGAATTATGATTTGTTACTCCACTATGCTAAATTGGTAAATTTATATGGACTATACACAATCATGCATTTTTTACAAGGAAAAATGCATAATCATAGTGTTGAACAGAAAGCAAAAAGCAGGATACTACCGCATCCCGCTCCTGATTAGGCAATACTGCGCTATGCTTCGTGCGCCCGTTCGAGAACCCTTTCGATATCCTCGAGTTTGGGTGAGCCGGAAAACAGCCTCTCCTCCCCAAGGAAGTAGGTCGGAACGTACCAATAATCGTACTTCTCCGCCCTTTCGGGTTCCTCGCGCTCTTCCACCCGTTCGACCTCGACGTCGCAAAGCTCGGGTCTGCGCTTTTTAAGCTCTTCTTCATAGGCAAATGCGCGTTTGCAATGAGGGCAGCTCGACATATAGAACATGAGTAACTTCTGCATGCTTAATCCTCCCCGTTAAGTTTACCCCAGTTTACTTTATGCGTTGCACGTTGTCAACAGTCTGGTGTAATAGTCTCGTAAAGCCAAGTTTATGGTTCTCCTAATCTTGACACCTTAATCAGCGGCAATCTATAATAAAGTTCAATTAAGTTAACTCACCTGTCCAACAGCGGGCAGTTTACGGAGGTATAATACATGCAACAACCTAACGATGCCCTTTTTGCTCTACTTCTTGCCACCGCGGCAGGCATGGCCACGATGGTGGGCGCTGTAATAATATTTTTTGTTAAAGGAAAGAGTGAGAAGCTCCTCGCGTCCTCCCTAGGGTTTTCGGGCGGGATGATGATTGCCGTTTCCCTTATCGAGCTTTTCCCCAGCGCCCAAGCGGCGTTTGGCGAGACGATGTCCGTGCTTAACGGAACTCTGCTTTCTGTTGCCTGGCTCATCGGCGGCGTGCTCATTGCTCGACTGCTGGACAGCCTTGTTCCCCACGACCAACCCAAGAACAGTGCGGGCACGCGGCAACACAAGGACCTGCTTCGAGTGGGGATGGTTTCTGCGATGGCGATTCTTCTGCACAACTTCCCCGAAGGTATCGCGACTTTTATGGCGGCTTACACTGACCCAGCGCTTGGCATAACCCTTGCC
>CALNBC010000211.1 GCA_937874755.1 uncultured Clostridia bacterium | reverse complement strand
CGGGGAACATCGCGTCGGGCAAGTCCACAGTATCTTCGGAACTCGCCCGCCTCGGCGCAAAAATCATAGATGCCGACTTGCTTGCCCGCCTCGCCATCGCCCCGGGCACCGAGGGCGAAAACGCGGTGCGCGCGGCTTTCGGCGAGCAGTACTTCGATGCAAGCGGGCTAAACAGGCGAAAGCTGGGCGCGCTGGTGTTCGGCGACGAGGGCGCGCTGCGCAAGCTCAATTCCATAGTGCACCCGATAGTGATAAGCATGACCAAAGACGAGCTGGCACTAATCGAGCGCAAAAACCCCCAAAATACAGCAGTCATAGACGCCGCGCTGTTGCTCGAGGTGGGGCTGCACAATATCTGCACAGAGGTTTGGCTGGTCACCGCACCCGACGACATCCGCCAAAAACGAATAATCGACCGGGACGGGCTGACCGCGAAGGAGGCATGCGCGAGGATAAGCGCGCAAACTCCCCAAAGCGCAAAAATCCGCCTGGCGGATGTGGTGCTAAAAAACGACGCGGGCATAGCCGAGCTCAAAGAAAAAGCGAGGGCACACTTCCTTGCGGGCGAAAGGAAATCACACAATGCCGAGCAATAACCGCCAGGGAGCCAACGCCAGCAACAAGGGCAAATATCGCACGATAGCCATCATCGCGGCAGTCCTGTTTCTCGTGATTATCGCTGTACTCTCACTCGTGCTGTCCAGGGAAGTGGATAAGCTCACCTATACGCTCACCAACGAAGCCGCCATATCGAGGTACAGCGAGGAGTACGACGTCGACCCGTACCTCGTAGCGGCGATAATCCACGTCGAAAGCGGCGGCAGGCAAACCGCCGTTTCTCCAAAGGGCGCGCTGGGGCTCATGCAGCTTATGCCGGTGACCGCGGAGTGGATAGCCGGAAAGCTGGGCGAAACGTACAATCTGGAGTCGGTGACCGAGCCGTACACCAACATACGCTACGGCTGCTGGTACCTCAACTTCCTGTTCGAACGCTTCACGCCGGTCAGCACCGTGCTCGCCGCCTACAACGCGGGGCACAACGCCGTCCGAAAATGGCTGGACGATTCGAGTTATTCGTCGGACGGAGTGACGTTGCAGCATATCCCCTACCCCGAGACCGAGCAATACGTCGAGAAGGTGGAACTCGCCTATGAAAAATACAAAGAGCTTTACCCGAGGGCTTTTGACTGAGCCGCGCACCTTTGCGCCCCGCAACCGGGCAGCAAGGCTGATTTGCGCGCTCCTCGCCCTGGTGACGCTGCTTTGCGGCTGCGCTGCGGGAACGAACGAGGAGGCGGCAGCGACCCCTACGCCTACTTCGATGGTGGTGGAGGACGAGAGCCAAAACCCCGTCCCCGGCGGCGCGCTGATGGTGGGCATACC
>CALNBC010000210.1 GCA_937874755.1 uncultured Clostridia bacterium | reverse complement strand
CACCTGTGGCTCGGGCAGTGTGAATCGCACGATTTGACCGCGCTTTAGCCTGTAATTCGCCTTTTGGACAGTGCCATCCACAGTGACTTCGCCTTTTTTGATGAGGTTCTGCACAAATGAGCGGGTCAAATCGTCCGCATTGCTCGCTAGGAAAACGTCCAGCCTTTCGCCGCCCTCGCCGACCTCAATAAGCTCCTCGTCATGCTCCCGGCACATTTCGCCCCCCGGGTTCAACGTCTTTTTGCTCGGGCCCTTCGCCTATTCCGGCGGCATCTGCAAAAGTCTCGCTCTCGCCTTTGCCCGTTTCGTCGGGCATTTGCGCTGGGGTCTGCGATTTTTGCGGCTTTGATGAGAGTTTTTTGCTCAGCCAGTCGACGAAGTCCTTGCCCTCGTAGAACGCCAGACGCACGAACAGTATCAGCATAGCCGCAAAGGTCCAAATATCCGCGACGTTGAATATCACTCCCCCCACAAAGGGAAGATGTATCATGTCCGGAACATAGTCAAAGAACATGTAGTTAATTTGGTTGCCGACAAGCCCGGCTAAGAACAGGCAGAGCGCAAATCGGGTGATTTTTGCGAGCTTTTTCCTGTGCCTTACGAGAAGGTAAACCGCCAAAGCGACCTGCAGCAGGCGCACAATAGTCATTACCGCGCTCCTGCCGCGGATGAAAGCGACGTCCTGCCCGGTGTTTTCTGCGTAGATAAAGTTCAGCACGCCCGGAATTGCGGTTATTGCTCCGCCCGGCATCGCCGCGAGGACATTCACCGCCCAATATTTGGTAAGCTGGTCTATGCCTATAAGAATCAGCGTCACTACGAGGTCAATCAGCATGATTTCCCTCCGCGGCGCCCAATTCCGGCACGCTTCCTTCGTTTGATGCTATATCCGCGGCAACCACGAGGGCTTGCGGCTGTGTGCCGGGCGCATCTTCCGGCTCTGTTTCGCCGTTCCCTTTTGCGGCTTGCGAATCCGGCGGGCTTTTCTCCCCTTCGCTTTCGCTTTCCTTCCCGCCCTCTGTTTCTTTTAACTCTTTCGCCTTTTTACTTTGCTTGAATTCGTCGGCAATCAGGTAAAGAACTACCATCGCGCCGCCGACTGTAACGCAGGCGTCTGCGACGTTGAATATGGCGAAGTTAATGAGCTTGAAGTAGAACATATCGCGCACATAGCCCAAAATTACCCTGTCTATCAGGTTGCCGAGCGCGCCGGCGATTATGAGGGACAGCGCGACGCGCAAGAACAGCCCCATGGTACGGCGCTTTTTGACTATATAGACAGTCAGCGCCACTACCGCGATAATCGTTACGACGATGAAATACACCCTCGCGTCTTGCAGCATTCCAAATGCCGCGCCGCGGTTTTCGGCGTATGTAAAGTGGAATACGCCTTCTATTAAGGGAAGGTCGCCGCCGTGCAGGTTCCTGAGCGGTCCTTGTGCCCACAGCTTGACTAACTGGTCGAGTATGGTCATAACGAGTACGATTGTTGTTTCGAGCAAAACTGTCCTCCGTTTTGGCGGTTATTCTTGGGGTTCGGACGAGGGCGGTATTGTCGGTTCGGGAGTTTTGAGGTCGCTGATACCGCTTATAGGAAAGTCGTCCGCACTGAACATGCTCCTGCCCTCTTGGCTGAGGTGCCACTTCTCCACCGAGCGGAAAATGTCCGTCGCCCTGATGTCCGTCGAAATGGTGAGCTCTGAGGAATAGGCTATGGAATAAGTCCGAAAATAGAGCATAACAAAGGGCAACTCTTCGACAAAGCCCAGGGCGAGTTCGGTCGTGTTCGCCTTGAGCTCCTTTTCGGATGACGAGGCGTTCACCTTCGCAACCAGCTCGTCCATCTTGGCGGAGCTGTATCCCCCGTAGTTGTTGCTGCCCGATGTTGCTATGAGGTGACCGAGGTCGGGCGACCTGTCCAAATTTATTCCCGCTAGGGCAAGGTCGAATCCGCCCGCGGTGAGCGCTGTCAAATAGTCGTTCGCGGTACCGTCCCAGGGTGAAAATACGACGTCAATCTCTATTCCCACTGAAGTGAGCTGGCTCTTTATCAGGGAGGCGACGTCCTTGCGGACCAGGTTGTCCGGCGTATCGTTCACGAGAAGGGTGAGCTTGAGCTTGGAAATGCCGCCCTCTTCGCGAAGTTCGCGAAAGCCGTCCCCGTCGTAGTCCATCCATCCCGAGCTTTCTAAGAGTTCCTTTGCCTTGGTTACGCTTGTGTCGTACACCTTGCTCGCGGAATCGTACAGCCAGGAGTCCGGCGGGATGGGAACGTCCACCGCGACGGCGTGATTGTAGTAGCAGCGGGAGATAATCTCCCGCCTGTCCAGCGCGTAGGCTATCGCCTTTCTGACGTTTGCGTCCCGAAGGCGCCAGGAGTTGTGGTTTACGTACAGCAGCTCCGCGTGCTGGGTATCCGCCTCGTAAATATTGACGACGTCCTCCTCGCGGTAGGAAGTGGCGGTAATAGAGGCGGAGGGCGCAAAGTTGATTTCGTGTATCTGCAGGAGCGTCAAACCGGTCGTGCCCTCGTCCATGCACTTCGCCACGACGTTTGATATGTACGGCGGCTTTTTCCACCAGCTGCCGCTGACGGTTAAAAGAGCGCCTCGGGCGGAGTTGGCAGCGGTGAGCACATACGGCCCTGTTCCCTTGTTTTTGGTGAAGTGTTCCTTCGAGACTATCGGGAAGGTCAGCGCGTACAGCGCGGACATCCCCGGCTCTGTGCCGGTTACTACGATTCCGTATTCGTCCGTCGCTTCGATGGCGGCTATTTTCTCTATTATAACCCTATACGGTGAATTAACATAGGCTTCACTTTTCAAAAGCTCGTAGGTGTAAAGCACGTCCCGAGAGGTGAAAAAATCGTCCCCGCTGTGCCAGGTCACACCCCGCCTGAGGGAGACGACCCAGGTCACCCCGCCGTCCTCGGTTTTCCAGGTTTCCGCGAGGCAGGAGGTCAGCCTGTTCGTGCCGTCGTACGTTAAGAGGGGTTCGTATACCAGGTCGAGCAGGCTCTTGAGCTCCTCGGTATCTACCTGCAGCGGGTCGAAGGTTTCGACGTTCTGGGGTATGCC
>CALNBC010000209.1 GCA_937874755.1 uncultured Clostridia bacterium | reverse complement strand
GCGGTCCTTGTCCAGCTTTTTTTTGGTCGCGGAATCCCAGAAGCGGCAGGTGTCCGGCGAAATCTCGTCCGCCAGCACCAACTCGTTGTCCGCCGTCACTCCAAACTCTAGCTTGAAGTCGACCAGCTCTATGCCGAGGTCTATGAGGTAGCCCGAGAGCAACTCGTTTATCTTGAGCGCGTATTCCGAAATCTTCTTGAGCTCGTCGTCGTTCGCAAGCCCCAGCGCCTTGATGTGGTAGTCATTGACCAGCGGGTCGCCGAGCGCGTCGTCCTTGTAGCAAAACTCAAGCACCGTGGTAGCTAGCTTTTCGCCCTCGGGCAGACCGAGGCGCTTGCTCAAAGAACCCGCGGCTATGTTGCGAACGATGACTTCCAGCGGCACTATGCGTACGCCCTTGACCAGCGTCTCCCTTTCGGAGAGCTCCTCCACAAAGTGGGTGGGTATGCCCTCTTTTTCGAGCATACGCATGAGATGGTTTGTCACGCGGTTGTTAATAGCGCCCTTGCCTATGATTGTGCCCTTCTTCTCGCCGTTGAAGGCGGTAGCGTCATCCTTATAAGAAACGATGAAATAACCGGGGTCGGTGGTGGCGAATACCTTCTTCGCCTTGCCTTCGTATAGCTGTACTGTCTTCTCCATTTTGTCCTCCGTATACGTTCGTTATATATTTGAATATTCTTTGTTAATCTGTGCGTCCTTAGCCATGACCGCGTCGCTCTGGCTTTTGCGAAGCTCGTTAAGCTTGGCGCTCAACCCCTCGTCGGACAGCGCGATTATCTGCGCAGCGAGCAGCGCGGCGTTCTTTGCGCCGTCAATCGCTACCGTCGCCACAGGCATTCCCGCGGGCATCTGCACGGTGGAGAATAGCGCGTCCAGCCCATCCAGCTTGGAGGCGGATACGGGAATCCCGATTACGGGCAGAATGGTGTTCGCCGCTAGTGCCCCCGCGAGGTGCGCCGCCTTGCCCGCGGCGGCTATCAGCACGCCGAAGCCCTCGTCTTGGGCGCTTTTGGAAAACTGAGCAGCGGCTTCGGGGGTTCTGTGGGCGGAAATCACGCGCACACAAAAGGGTATTCCCAACTCTTTGAGGGTTTCTATCGCGGGTTTGAGGGTGGGCAGGTCGCTGTCGCTGCCCATGACAATAGCTACTTTTTTCATGTTGCTCTCCTTTGTTGTGAACGCAAAACGGACACGGGGCTATTTTCCCCTTGTCCGTTTGAATATGCGACTACCCAGCCCGACAAATCGCCCGGCGCACTGTGAAGTTTTGGCGGATTTGATGCCCATTTCGTTCTCCATGCAATACTGGTGGCGTTTCTTAGCGATACACTGAAAGACTATCAATTAATATGAACCTTTTCAACGGCTTGATATCAAATGTTCGGGTTTTTACTAGTTGTACTCAACGCGTTGTAAAACGCGGTTGCTTTGCCCATTTACCTTGCAAAACGGGCGAAGCGAGTATAAAATCATATCCGAGAATACAGAAGTATAGCGATAATGAGTGACATAATGATGAACGGTTCGAAGGAGAAAAACGCCTCCACAAAACAGCAAATACTCAAAGCGGCCATTAAGCTGTTCGCCCAGCAGGGCTACGACGCGACCACTACGCGGTTGATAACCGAGCAGGTGGGCGTTTCGCAGTCCGCAATTTCGTTCCATTTCAACTCGAAGGAAAAGCTGTGCAAGGCAGCTGCAGAATACTCCGCAAACGGTTTGGCAGCGAGTTTCGAAGAAATATACGGCGAGATCGAGACCGCCTTCGCCCAAGATGCAACAAGGGGTGACGCTGCCCTTGCCCTCATTTCCAAGCTGCTCAAAAAGCAGATTTCCTTCGCGTTCGACCCGAGGAACCGGAGCGCCGTAAGCCTTGCGCTGAATGACAAATCCCTTCCGTCCTGCGCGCGGGGAATATTGCCCGCTGTGCTGTTCGAAAAGTTCGAAGCCCAGCTCACTCGATTGTTGCTCGCCTATTCAAACGGCGGCAGCGCGGTTTGGGCGCAAGCCGTCAGCAGGGCGGCAGACGGGGCGATATTCGCCTTCTTTGAGAAACCGTCTCAATATAAAAAGGCGCGCCCCTCCTTTGAGAGCGCCGAGGTCTATGTGCTGGACTTCCTGATCGCGGGCGTAAAGCGCTGCGCCCCCCCAGGCGATACTTGACGGATACACTTTTAAGTTTGCAAAAATAATAAAACTAATATGTAAAATAACGGCACCCAAATAGTTAAACAGTATGGTATACTGAAATAACTTTATGGATGCCGCTTTATGTGTTGCGATTCATACCCGAAGTTTAGTTATTAAGATTGCGAGCCGAACTATTATCGGTCACTGGCGCATCACTCCGAGCCGGTGTTCCTGGGGTCGTACTTTTCAACTATCGAGTTGACCCACGCTCTGTCCGGCCCTTCGATTACCGAGAACGCCTGCCCTTGGGTGGTGCCGTCGTCCGGGAAGAGATAAATCTTCGGACCGTTTCTGTCCACGCCCTCCCAAACCTGGGTGTGGAACAGCGCATACGGAATATATCCGTCCTTGTAAATAAGCAGCGTTCCCACACCCAGGTTTGGGAGG
>CALNBC010000208.1 GCA_937874755.1 uncultured Clostridia bacterium | reverse complement strand
GCCTGGGCGAGCTCCTGAATCTCCATATTGCGGGAGCGGTAAGCCTGGTAGGCATGCCCCGCCTCGTGGGTCAGCACGTCCACATCGGCACTGGTGCCGTTGAAGTTGGCGAATATGAAGGGTAGCTTGTATTCGGGAAGATAGGTGCAATATCCGCCCGGCTGCTTGCCCGCCTTGGCGATGGGGTCGAAGAGCTCGTTGTCTATCATGTAGTCTATGAACTCACCCGTCTCTGTGGACATCTTGTGGTACATATTGCGCCCTAACTCGAGCATTTCGTCGAATCCGGCGTCGGGCTTAGGGTTGCCCTCGGGGTACATGCAGGCGTTATCGTAGAACATGAGCTCTTTTAAGCCGTTGCGATCCGCTTGCTTTTCCTTGAGCTTCATTACGGTGGGCAGAATGTCCTTCACGACCTGCTCGCGGTATACGGCGACCATGTCCGCGTCGTAGCAGTTGCGATTCATGCGGTAATAGCCGAGCTCAACAAAGTTTTCATAGCCCATGTTCTTCGCCATTTGGTCGCGAAGGCTCACAAGCTGGTCGAATATGCGGTCGAACTCGCTCTCGTTTTCTTTAAAGAAGGCGGCTTCCGCAGAGAATGCGCGCTTGCGAACGTCCCTGTCCTTCGATTCCTCGTATTTGCGAAGTTGGGTAAGATTGACGGTTTCACCGTTAAACTCCATGCTGGCTGAAGCGAGCAGCTTGGAATACTCGGTGGTCAGCTTTGCCTCCTCCTGCATGAGGGGGATGCTCACCGGAGAGAATGTCTTGTTTGCGATCTCCATATTGAGGAAGAACAGCTTACCGAGGGCGGCTTCAAGCTCGGCACGGAACTGCGATGCGAGCAAAACGGCATAAAAGCCTTGGATCTTTTCTTCGAGCAAGGGCATATTCTCGTCGATCGCTTCCTGCTCCTGCTCGTAGAATTTGTCTCTCGTGTCCACGGAATGGCGTATGTAGACGTAACTAACCATGGTCGCAACTTTAGATAGCAGCTTTTCGTGCTCCTTTACGCAATTGAGCTGCTCTTCGGCGCTTTTTGCGCCCTGCACCCGCTTTGCCAGTGCGTCGTACTGTGCAATCAGCGCGGTGAAATCCGGCCGTTCGTATTTGATTTCCGAAAACTTCATATTCAAACCCCTTCCATTTTATTTCCCGCAATCGTCGATTAAGCCCGCCTCTATGCCCAGCAGGCGGGCGGCGTTTTTATAAGCTATGCCGGGCAGCCATTCCTCGGGCAGCCCCAGACTCTTCAGATATTCCCATTCCGCCGCCGGTGCACTCCAAGGCGCGTCGCTGCCAAAGAGTATGAGTGACGGGTCGTGGGCGAGCAGCAGCTCCCTGTGCGCATCGGGGCTGCTCGCTCGCGGCTGGGCGCTGTACGCTGTGTCGATGTATACCGTCTTGCCGCAAAGGTACATGCCTACTTCGTCGGAGCAGCCCATTCCGCCCATGTGGGCAGCGATTACGGTAAGGTCGGGCATAGCGAATATCAGCTGGCTCAAGACCCTGGGCGAAGCGCGCATCACTCCCGGCTCGACAGGGTCAAACCCCATGTGGAAGGCAATGGGCAAACCGAGGGCGCGGCAGGTTTCATAAACCTTGACCGCATTTTTACCCTCCATGTCGAAGTCCTGATAATACGGGTGAAGCTTAACACCGCGCAGCCCCAGCTCCTTTATCCTGTAGAGCTCGTCCACTGCGTCCTCGGCGTCCGGGTGCACCGATCCGAAGCTATAAAAGCGACCGTTAGAATTTTGCATGGACTCCGCCGCAAAATTATTTACGTTGTGCTGCTGACGCGGCTCCGTAGCGATGTGGAGCAGCAGCCCGAAGGAGACTCCCTGCTCGTCCATCATCTTTAGCGTTCCGTCCATAGTGCCGTCCGTACATGTGGGGGCGGCAGAAACACCGCCGATTCTGCTCATTGCCTTTGGGGCGAGAAAATCGGGGTATATGTGCATATGGGTATCGATTATCATATTGTATGGTTACCCCTAAAACAATCCCGCGCCCGAGGCGACCAGCACCGCGTTTACCACT
>CALNBC010000207.1 GCA_937874755.1 uncultured Clostridia bacterium | reverse complement strand
CATAATCGCTCATTCGCTTCTCCCCCTGATCTTTTCGGTCGTTTTCGTTCATCCGCCGGCTTATCTGCGGACGCGGGGATTAACCACATATTGCCCTTCTTTACCGCGCCTGGAATACGCCCAGCAGCTAAGTGATAGGTGATCGAACGGCCGGTCACACTCCATTTTTTATCGCAGCCTCACTCACGGTAATATAATGCATGCATCCACCTGCTTTTACTTGAATTCTTGCAAGTCGATCATACTTCCAATTCCGGAAGAATTCAAGCGTACCAGAAGTGGATACAAAATTTGGGGGTTCCCGTCATTTATGATTTTTGCGAAGCAGATTTGCGTTTTTACAAATTCTTGTCCAGTTTTCACTGGGGTGCTGTATGTGCGAAAATGCCTTTATACCGGCATTTCTATAAAAGAAAGGGGCCGAAATCTGGATACAGGGGTTCAGATTTCGACCATTGTTCACACTCTCGAGGCAGGTATAATAATAAAAGCGCGCTAAGATAGAAACCTCCTACATTCGTCATTGCAATATAATACTCCAGACAAAATGGAAGAGCATACCCTAACTAAGGGTCTTTGAAGCCTAAAAATATTGGGCAAAGGGGTTCGAATCCCGTCATTTATGATTTTTATAAAGCGAGATTCGTGTTTTTACAAATTTTATCCGATTTTCATTTTGATACTATGTACGCGGAAACGCCTTTATACCAGCGTTTCCGTAAAAGAAAGAGGTCAAAATCTGGACACAGGGTTCAGATTTCGATCGCCGCTCAGTTCAGCGTCAGGGTGCCTTTGCTCTTCGTTAGTTTAATCGTATAGGCGTCTTGCTCGTACGTTACATCCATGATGATGATTTGCTCGCTATCCTCGGACTCGGTCGCAAGCTGCGCGGTGCCGGGTATGTCATTCAAGTTGAAATTCGTTAGCGCATGCCAATTGTTTTCTAAAAGCCCGTCAATCAAATAGGCAATGAGATCCTCTGTAACGGTTTGGCTTTCATACGTGTATTCCTTATACGTTCCACCGGTACCTGTTCCGCTTTGTACTCCCGTCACCTTGCGCTCGCCGACTACGGAGTTGACGGTGGGAATGCTGTCCGCGCCAAGCTCATAGGTTTCAAGCTTTTCTGCATTGGACAAAATGCTGCAACCCGTAAGCGCAAACACACAGATAAGCATAAGCACCAACGCGGTGCGCATTGATTTTTTCATGGTATACCCTCCTTCAAATGATGATATTGTCCTGAGGCCGATTCCCATAAAACCGCTCCCCTTAAGCGCTTGATGCCCAGATCACACAACCTGTTGTTT
>CALNBC010000206.1 GCA_937874755.1 uncultured Clostridia bacterium | reverse complement strand
TTCGGTACCTGCGATGCGCTCATTATATCGGATGGTGTGCTTCATGTCATCGATCTAAAAAGCGGGTACGTCGAGGTCGACGCGGAAGAAAATGATCAGCTTCGTATATATGCTCTCGGTGCTCTTGCGATGTTTGACTTCCTGTTTGACTTCAACACGGTGAGAATGAGCATTTTTCAGCCGAAACTCGGCAACTGCTCCACCTGGGAGATTTCCGTAGCTGAACTGACCGATTGGGCGGAAAACACGCTGATACCCGCGGCGCAACTTGCATGGAACGGCGGCGGCGATTACAAAGCCGGAAGCCACTGTCAATTCTGCAAAGCCAAAGCAGAGTGTCGTAAACGCGCCGAAGCAAACCTTGCTCTTGCGGTCTATGACTTCACCGACCCGGCGCTGCTGCAAATATGTGAGATATCGGAAATCCTCGGCAAAATCGATGAACTGGTTTCGTGGAGTTCCGATGTTAAGGAGTTCGCCCTCTCCAAGGCACTGTCCGGCACGAAATTCGACGGCTGGAAAGTAGTCGAGGGAAGAAGCATACGGCATTATTCGGATGAAACCGCCGTGGCAAAGGCTGTAACGGATATCGGACTCGACCCATATGAACACAAGCTATTCGGAATTACGGCAATGACTTCATTGCTCGGCAAAAAGCGATTTGAAGACACTCTTGGCGGCTTGACATATAAGCCCGCCGGCAAACCCGTGCTTGTACCCGTAACGGACAAGCGTAAAGAAATGAACACGGCAGCGGATGATTTCGCTGACCCTATCGAAAATATGGAGGATTAATATCATGAAAAACACTGTAACTAACGCAAATCCCTGCAAGGTCATAACCGGTCTCGCTCGTCTGAGCTATGCCAACATCTGGACTGCAAAGAGTATCAACGGAGGCACACCGAAGTTTTCTACCAGCGTTCTGATTCCGAAGTCCGACACTGCTACCGTCCAGAAAATCAAAGCGGCGATTCAGGCGGCTTATGACGAGGGCGAAAGCAAGCTCAAGGGCAACGGCAAGTCCGTACCTGCTCTCGCGACACTGAAAACTCCCTTGAGAGATGGGGATGTTGAACGCCCGGACGATGAGGCATATGCGGGTCACTGGTTCATCAACGCCAACAGCAATACTGCCCCCGGCGTCGTGGACATCAACCGTCAGCCCATCCTCGATACCAGCGAAATCTACTCTGGCGTTTATGCCCGTGTGTCGCTTTCTCTGTATGCGTTCAACAGCAACGGAAATCGAGGAATCGCCTGTGGGCTTCAGAACATCCAGAAGATTAAGGATGGTGCGTCTCTCGGCGGCAAGGCTAACGCCGAAGACGACTTCAATGACGATTTTACAACTGACGCAGACGAGGATTTCCTTTCATAAATCCATTATTCTCGGTTGGTGGCGGAGGGTTATCCTTCCGCCGCTTTCCTTTATAGGCGGTGAAAAACTTGAAAAATATAAGTATAGACTTGGAAACGCACAGCAGCGCCAATCTCGCCAAATGCGGTGTGTACAAATATGTGGAGGCACAAGATTTTGAAATAATCCTATTTGGATACAGCATTGACGGTGGCGAGGTTAGCGTAGTCGATTTGGCGCAGGGTGAAAAAATACCGCCTGAGGTGCTTTCTGCACTGGAGGATGATTCTGTTATCAAATGGGCATTCAATAGTTCCTTTGAGCGCATATGCCTTTCCCGTTTCCTCGGCTATCCTGCTGGGGATTACCTCGACCCGTCCTCATGGCGATGTTCTATGATATGGTCGGCATATTTGGGGCTGCCGCTGTCCCTAAAAGGCGTCGGCGCTGTTCTCGGTTTGGATAAGCAGAAAATGGATGAAGGCAAAGACCTCATTAAATACTTCTGTCAGCCCTGTGTTCCAACCAAGGCAAACGGCGGCAGGACACGCAATATGCCGTCCGATGCCAAAGAAAAATGGTCGACCTTTAAGGTATATAACAAGCGCGATGTTGAGGTCGAAATGCAGATACAGCAGAAACTTGCAAAGTTCCCTGTGCCAGACAGTGTATGGGACGAGTATCACTTGAGCGAGGAAATCAACGACCGTGGCATCCGTGTGGATATGC
>CALNBC010000205.1 GCA_937874755.1 uncultured Clostridia bacterium | reverse complement strand
TTTGCGCAGCGGTCTGCAAATGGTGAATGTCGTCAGCCATGATTTGAGCGCTGGGCAGGTTATATGTAATCGAGAGGATATTGAGCGGAAACGGGATGGGCTCTTGGTGTTTGATAAAGGTGAAGAAAAAGATTTTCAGATACCGCTTCACAGTCCATACCATTGGACACCTTTTCTGTTATATTAAGTATACAGGGAGGTGTTCTTCATGTTTGAGCACGAACTATGCATCACGATAACAGGGCTTAATCTTTACTTCAACATGAAGCCCTTCAAAATCGGCTAACTTGTGACGCTGCGAAAAGTACCGGGCAAAAGCCATGATGACGAGACCATCGAAGCTCTCACTTCCCGACGCTCCCTGCAGGCCGCCCGATTGTCGAGGAGCTGATACAATTGAACAGAGACCGCATATACTATTGCAAGCAGCGAAGGCGCACAATCCGGAATAAATCCCGCCAGCTTAGGTGTTTGGGCGGCGATGACTTATATGCCGGATGGACGCGAGGCTATCTTGCAGTCTGGCAAAGGGCAAAATCCACTGCCCCTGCTGGATGTGTCGCACTAAATCATACGACTTCCTTTCCCACCGAGATGTAGAGCGCGCACTTGACGCCAGTCAGCAGATGAAGAAATATTGAGAAAGAGAGGGCAACATAATGGGTATATTCGACGATGGCATATTTGGCAAGATGTTTGATTTGAACCGCGACGGCAAAGTGGATAGCCTTGAGCAGGCGATGGAAATCGTGTATCTGGATACGCTGATGAATGAAAAAAAGAAAGACCTTCACAATGACGTTCTGGATGATGGCTTTAATGATGATACAGATGAAGATTGGTAGAATTCATACATAGACAGCCGATATGATAGACCATATATACAGCCTCAGTGCTGTATATATTTTTCCATAATATACAATATACGCAAAATGGCTTGGTCGAATATTCAGAGGGTGAACACGATGGAGACCGTAGAGGATTATGGTGAACTCATCGCCTAAAATCACTTTGAACGAGCCATTACCGTTCAAGCGATTGCGAAAGGATGATTGGCGACTTGCCCGGCTATTACATCGACATTGAAAAAAGCCGTCGCAACCTGCCAGATTGCGAAATACTGGACAACCATAAATGTTTTCGAGCGATACAACCAGCTATACGGCATACATAGCAAAAAAAGCGCCTCGATTCGAAAGGCACCATGGTGCGGCATAAAAATTAAGAGACGAAATAAAATGCCCATCGACATTGCTGACTACATTCTCCCGGTGTTGGACAAACTGGGCGCCCTTTCAAACGGCGGCAAGCTGGTTAAACGGTTATACTTGCGCGGCGCCCTTGCCACGCCGTATTTCTTTGCGTAGCAAACCAGGGATTGCCCGTACTTCATATCTTGTGTTACAGTTTTCACGATAGATGCAGTGCTCCTTTCGGCTTGTTTAGTCTGCTAGCTCAACAATAACCGATTGGCCTTCTTCTCTCACCTTCTTTTTGGTCCTTTTCTCCAACATCTATTGTAGTCCTACACTCAAGGACTATCCAAATCTTGATAAGGTCGGTGTCAAAGCGAGTTAAGGTTGATAGCGTTGATAAGGTTAAAAGGTTTCTGCGGAGGCAAATCTGATGACAAACAACGACGCACCGTGCCTTTGCGGCGGCACATTTTTTTACACAGCTACTGCTGTCGCGGAAGCCTACGGTTTCCCAACGGCAGCGCACACAGGGCGAAACCGATATCTTCCATAATGAAGATGTCCTGTTCGCCATATTGTTATCAAAATATGTTAGAATATGTGCTAAAATAATAAATATGAGTAATGAAACGGAAGATTCCATATAGAGGGAAAATCTAAGGAGTCAATACTATGCAGATGCCGGAAATGCTCGACAATGTGAGCAAAACTCTCAAGGACGACTTGACAGTTTCAATAAAAAAGGGGGACAGGCTGTCCATAGCGGCTGCGTGCTTTTCCATATACGCGTACCAAGCTCTCAAAAAACAGCTTGATGGCATTGATGAGTTGCGCTTTATTTTCACCTCCCCGACTTTCCTTTCAGAAAAGGCTCCCAAGGAAAAACGCGAGTTCTACATCCCCCGCCTCGACCGAGAGCGTTCACTCTACGGCACTGAATTTGAAGTGAAACTCCGCAACGAGCTGACACAAAAGGCAATCGCCCGCGAGTGCTCCGACTGGATTCGCAAGAAGGTAAAGTTCCGTTCCAACCTCACAGGCGGCAACATCAGCGGATTTATGAATGTTGAAGGGAATGAAAGCACGACCTATATGCCGCTCCATGGGTTCACAACCTCCGATATCGGTTGCGAACGCGGTAACAATATCATCAACCCAGCCAATAAAATGTTCGCACCTCTCTCCGGTGAATATATCCGCATGTTTAATCAAATATGGAACGATAAGAGCTTGATGCAGGATGTAACCGAGCAGGTCATCGATGGCATTACCGCCGCTTATAACGAAAATGCGCCGGAGTTTATCTATTTTGTAGCTATCTACAATATTTTCAATGAGTTCTTGGAGGATATCTCTGAGGACGTTTTGCCAAACGAAGCCACTGGATTTAAAGAGAGTAAAATCTGGAATACGCTCTACACTTTCCAAAAAGATGCCGTGCTTGCGATTATCAACAAACTCGAATCGTACAACGGCTGCATCCTTGCGGACAGTGTAGGGCTTGGCAAAACATTCACCGCGCTTGCTGTTATTAAGTATTACGAGAACCGTAACCGTTCCGTGCTTGTTTTGTGCCCTAAAAAGCTGTCGGATAACTGGAACACATATAAGGACAACTATGTGAACAACCCCATTGCCGCCGACCGCTTGCGGTATGACGTTCTGTACCATACCGACCTTTCAAGAGATCGAGGCAAGTCCAACGGTCTTGACTTGGAAAGGCTGAACTGGGGTAACTACGACCTTGTGGTCATAGATGAAAGCCATAACTTCAGAAACGGCGGCGAGGTATACGGGGACGACCGCCGCGAGAATCGCTACCTTCGTTTGATGAACCGTGTTATACG
>CALNBC010000204.1 GCA_937874755.1 uncultured Clostridia bacterium | reverse complement strand
CCTACGGCGAAGCGGCTAAAACCCAAGCCGTCGGCCTTTGTGCCATGCTTCGCAAAGCGGGCATCAAGGCGGAGGTCGACCACGCCCGCCGCAGCATGAAAGCCCAATTCAAGTACGCGGATAAGCTCGGCGCAAAGTACACCATCGTCATAGGCGACGACGAGCTTCAAACGGGAGTAGTCAAGCTGAAGGACATGCGAAGCGGCGAGGAGAGCGAAATCGCAGCTAATGCAAACGACCTCACCGCGAAGCTAAAAACCGCCATAGATTGATACTAAAAAACGCAAAGTTTATATATTAAGGAGAATGACCGAATGCCTTCAAAATTTAAGCGCACACACTACTGCGCGCAGCCGACTGAAGCCCAGATAGGCGAAAGGGTTACCCTTATGGGCTGGGTAAACAAGCGCCGCGACCTCGGCGCACTCATATTCGTCGACCTTAGGGACAGAAGCGGCGTAATGCAGGCTGTGTTCGACGCGGGCGACCTGCTCGAAGCGGATTTCGACCGCGCTGAGTCCATAAGGAGCGAGTACGTGCTCGCAATCAGCGGCAAGCTCGTCCGCAGGGACGAGGAAACCGTCAACCCCCTGTTGCCCACTGGCACAATAGAGGTTCGCGTAGACGAATTTGAGATTATCAGCAAATCAGAAACCCCGCCTTTCGAGGTGGACGACGACATCAACGTCGGCGAGAGCGTGCGCTATAAGTATCGCTACATCGACCTTCGCCGCCCCGTCATGCAGCAACGCCTCATGTTACGCCACAGAATCGTCAAGCTCGCGAGGGACTACTTTGACGAGAACGGATTCATCGAGATAGAGACGCCCACCTTGGGCAAATCCACCCCCGAAGGAGCGCGGGACTACCTCGTTCCCAGCCGGGTTCACAAGGGCAAGTTTTATGCGCTGCCCCAATCTCCCCAGCTATACAAACAGATACTCATGGTATCCGGCTTTGACCGCTACTTCCAGGTAGCGCGCTGCTGGAGGGATGAGGACCTTCGCGCCGACCGTCAGCCCGAGTTCACCCAGCTCGACCTTGAGATGAGCTTTGTGGACGAGGACGATGTTATAACCATGAACGAGGGCTTCCTCGCTAAGCTCTTCAAAGACGTACTGGGCAAAGAGATTGCCCTTCCGCTGCCCAGGCTTACCTGGAAGCAGGCTATGGAGCGCTTCGGCTCCGACAAGCCGGATACCCGCTTTAGCATGGAGCTTACCGACATTTCGGACATCGCGAGAGAAATCGACTTCAAGGTTTTCAGCGGCGCGGTGGAAGCGGGCGGCAGCGTGCGCGTCATCAACTGCAAGGATTCCGTCGACAAGCTCCCCAGAAGGGAAATCGACTCCTACGTCGAATTCATCAAGCAGTACAAGGCGAAGGGTCTAGCGTGGATTAGCCTCACTGCTTCGGGCGAAATCAAGTCCGCTATTACCAAGTTCATGACCGAAGAGCAGGTGCAGGCGATTTTCGAGCGCTGCAAAGCCGAGCCGAACGACACGCTCTTCTTCGTGGCGGACAGCAAGGATTCAGTTGTTTACGCTTCCCTGGGCGCGCTGCGCCTCAAGTTGGGCGAGCGCTTCGGGCTTATAGACGAATCGCGGTTCGACCTTTTGTGGGTGACCGACTTCCCTCAGTTCGAATACAGCGAGGAAGAAAACCGCTACGTCGCCATGCACCACCCCTTCACCATGCCCAAGGAGGAGGATTTGCCCCTGCTCGAGAGCGACCCGGGCAAAGTTCACGCCAAGGCGTACGACATAGTGCTCAACGGCAACGAAATCGGCGGCGGCTCCATCAGGATACACGACCCCGCCATTCAACGCAGGATGTTCGCCGCCCTAGGCTTCACGCCCGAGCGTGCCCAAGAGAGCTTCTCTTTCCTGCTCAACGCTTTCAAGTACGGAACGCCGCCCCACGGCGGGCTTGCCTTCGGGCTGGATAGACTGGTGATGTTGCTTTCGGGAAGCAAATCCATAAGGGACGTCATCGCCTTCCCGAAAATCCAGAACGCAGCCTGCCCCATGACGGACGCTCCGTCATTTGTGGAGCAAAAGCAGCTCAAAGAGCTCTCACTGGAAATTGAAGATTGACCCCATTCAGGAGAAGAAGATGAACGAAACAGGTATTGTTGTCGAAGTTGAAGGCAAGCGGGCGAAGGTAATATTCGCACGCAAGCCCGCCTGCAAGAATTGCGGAGCTTGCATCAAGGCAGGAGCGGACGAAATGATGGTCGAGCTTGAGAATACACTCGACGCAAAGGTGGGGGACACTGTGGCAGTCACCATGAACAGCTCGTCCTTCATGGGGGCAACGCTCATCATGTATGGCATACCCCTTTTAGCTCTGCTGGCTGGGCTGGGCATTCCCATGCTGTTGGGCGCTTCGGACTGGGTCAGTGCCCTCGCGGGCATACTTTGCGCGATTGCGTCCTACGGCGTTATCCGCTCCTTCGAGCCGAGGTTCAAAAAGTCCAAGCGGTTCGGTCACACTATGGAGCGCATAGTCTAATCTACCCTTCATTCAGTTTCCGGCAGACAATCAATCTGCCGGAATTTTATATTGGCAAATCCCTCAACAACCTCTTGAAGAAGACTCTATAAAACGAATCCCGAGTAAACCACTAGAAAATGCTTGACAGCTAATCCCACTGGGTGGTATATTGTATTCGAAAGTAGAGCAAATTACTAGGGAATGGAGGAACCATGAAGTTATCATCCCGTAGCCGGTATGGATTGCGCGCAAT
>CALNBC010000203.1 GCA_937874755.1 uncultured Clostridia bacterium | reverse complement strand
GAGCATCTGGCTACGGACCAGAAGGTTGTAGGTTCGACCCCTGTCCGGCGCGCCATTTGCCGAATGCCCCAAGTTAAAAGGCTTTGGGGCTTTTTTGTATACAAAATCAGCATTCAGATTATGCCGTCCTGCATTTGATTATTAGAAATACTTCGATTAAAAACACTGACAAGAAAACCTCAAGGCTCGCATATCGCGCAAGGCTCAAGGTCGAGGAAAATCGCATAAGCCCTCGCGGTGGGAGTCGCCCCTTCGCTGTATCGGCAGGATTCCCGGTGGTACCTTCTCGTAGTGGCGTATACGGGGTCTGTCGGGTTGGAAAAAGAGGGGCTAACTAAGTCGCCAACCGAATTCGCGTTGGGAAAGGGAAGGGCGAATTTCGCCTTCACCCTGGCGGCGAGCATCTTGCCCGCCACAAACCCGTCGACTAACCCTTCGCCAAACTCGCCGAACTCGCTCGTCAACTTCTTGGGCTGAGGGTCGGAAAAGCGCAGAGAGAGGGTGAGCGTTGCGTACTGCGCCTCTATTGCGGAGGTGGGGACGCGGTCGGAAAAGTCGTAGGCAAGCAGCCCATCTTCTACGGTAAACACTTTCGTCAACGCCACTTCCCCGCCCAAGGGAGCTATTCGAAGCTCGGCGTAAAGAGCGCACCCGTCCGGAAGATTGGTAGAAAACTCGCCGCTCTGCGCGGTGTTTTGGGCATCGGGCGAAAGGAAGAACCAGCCCTCCATGACGTTTTCTACATTGGAAGGAGCGTCATCAATAGGGTAGGTCGCTTTTTGCCCTCCACCTTCTGTTATAGTCGGGGAAGCAACGGGTGCAAGGAGCTCCGCGCTTCCAGAAAGCACGAGGTCTGGCTTAGGCGCGCCAGTGCAACCCGCAAAAAAGGCGCCACATAGCACAATGATAAGCATCATAAGAAAGGCCGTCCGACTTGTGGAATCCATGGGAATTGCACTATCCTCCGAAGAATGCGTAATTCTAACTAAAATTAGCATCTTCGCACCCTATTTGTCAAACAGTGTATTATTGGCGGCGACGGTTATCCCCTGCCCTTTGCATACACTTTACACAAAGTGCAAAAAATCCTATAATAATATACCAATAAGCATTGCGGTTTTACTGGGAAAAGTGAGGAATGAATGGATAGGAAATACAATCAGGTAGAAAAATACCTGCTCGATATGATACTCGCGATGAAGACAGGAGAAAAACTGCCCTCTGAGCGCGACTTGATAGAGCAGCTCGGCTTTTCCAGGGCGACCGTCCAGCGCGCCCTCATCAATCTAGAACAGGAAGGTTACATTTATAAAGTCAACAGAAAGGGCACCTTCATAGCGGACAGAAAGCTTAAAAAGTCCATGAACAGGCTGACGGGCTTTCGCAACGAAGTCCTCGAGTCTGGTGACATTCCCGCCACCCAGCTGTTGGACTTTTCCGTGCTGAGCGCTGACAGCACCCTTTGCAAAAAGCTCGGCGTGGAGCAGGGTGAGCGGGTGTACAGAACCGTTCGCCTAAGGAAAAAGAACGGCGCCCCCGTTATAATCGACTTTTCTTTTTTTGCAGCTTTCGCCTTCGAGGGAGCCACCGCCGAAGTGCTGTGCGAATCGATTTACGATTTTATAGAGCGGGAAAAAGGCCTGGCAATCTCCTGCGCAAACCAGGTGATTACTGCGGAAATGCCCACCTCCAAGGTCGCTAAACTGCTCGAGATGGGTGCGGGCAAACCAGTGGTGCGCATGGATCAGACTGTATACTTAGCCGACGGACGCGCCTTCGAATACACGATCTCCTACAAAAATCCCCAAAGATACGTGCTGACCGTCACCGCCCAGCGCTAAAGCGGCTTAGTTGATTTGTGCAAGGAAATCCCTCAGGGCCTTATGCCAGGGGCGCAAGGGGTATAGCTTTTCCAGTTTGCCTGTGCTCAGCACCGTATAACGCGGTCTTTTCGCTGCTCGCCCCAAGGATTTTGACGAAACGGGAACGAGCTCCCGTTTTATTCCTGTGATTTCTACTATTTCCTGCGCGAAGTCCAGCCAGCTCGCCTCGCCCTTGCACGCTCCGTGGTAAAGCCCCTTGGCGTTTGCGCTTATCAGGTAAAGGAGCATATCCGCCACATCGTCGGCAAAAGTGGGCGAACCGAAGCAATCTTCCACCACTTTGATGGGCAAATCCTCGGGAGAACTGAGTATCAAGTCCACAAACGCCGATTTACCAAAGCCATACAGCCATTGCACCCTCAGCACGCAGCCGCCGTCCGCGACGACTATCGACTCACC
>CALNBC010000202.1 GCA_937874755.1 uncultured Clostridia bacterium | reverse complement strand
GATGTTCATGACCTCGCACATGTTGGGGGCGGGGCGGCGCTTGTCGATTATCGCCATGGGCGCGTTAAGTCGCCTTGCGAAGCTGCGCGCCCTCGAGACCGAGCCCAAGTCAGGCGATACTACCACTAAATCCGCCCCGTCAAAATGGCGGTCGAGGTAGTGCTGAGCTAGTACGGGCACTCCGGATATGTGGTCTACGGGCATGTCGAAGAAACCCTGAATCTGCTTGGCGTGCAGGTCCATGGTCAGCACGCCCGAAGCGCCTGCGACGGTGAGCATGTCCGCCACGAGTTTTGCGGCGATGGGCTCGCGGGGGCGGGCGGTCCTGTCCTGCCGGGCGTAGCCGTAATAGGGCATGACTGCGAATATGCGCCCCGCGGAAGCGCGCTTGAAGGCGTCCATCATGAGCAGCAGTTCCATGAGATTGTCGTTCACGGGCGGGCAGGTAGACTGGATGACAAAAACATCGCAGCCGCGAACCGACTCGTCGAGGTCTACGGCGATTTCGCCGTCCGCAAAGCGCCTAACTCGTGATTTGGAAACCTCCGCGCCAAGAAGATTTGCTATTTCCGAAGCGAGGTCTGGGGAGCCGTTCCCTGCAAATATCTTTATATGCTGGCCGAGGGTGAAGCTGCCGTTTGATGCCATAACGATTTCCTCCAGAAATAAATTTATGATAATTCAAGTGCGCAAGCTATCAGAGTCTGCCCACCAGCAATCTTTCGCATTCCGCAAGCTGCTGGGGGTCGTTCGCGCCCATGCACTCGCTGGGGTCATCGCAGCGAAGGGCGACTGCCTTGCGGTTGGATTTGACGATGGCTTCCACACAGTCCGTCAAGTAGTATTCGCCCTGGGAATTGTCGCTCGTGAGGTGCTCAAGCGACTTTAGCAGGGTTTCGATGTCGAAGCAGTACACCGAGGCGTTGACCTCGTTTATTGCCAGTTGTTCAGGGGTGGCGTCCTTGTGCTCGATTATGCCGAGCAGGTTCCCGTCCTTGTCGCGTATAATCCTGCCATAGCCTGTCGGGTCGGGCAATACGGCGGTGAGCAGGGCAACGGCTTTGCCCGTCGCCGCCTTCGCGAGGGAGATAACCGTTTCCCTTCGAATAAGAGGCATGTCTCCTGCAATTATCAGCGCGAGACCGGTTTTTCCGTACAGGTAGCCTTTAGCCATCATGACGGCGTGCCCGGTGCCCAGACGCTGCTCCTGCACGGCATACCGCACAGAGTCGCCCAGTTCCTGCATGACCTGTTCCTTCATGTGACCTACGATGATGACGGGCTGCTCCGCGCCGGGTATGGACGCAGCATCTATCACCCTTAGTATCATCGGAACGCCCAGCACCGGCGAGAGCACCTTCGCCTTATCCGAGCCCATGCGCTTTCCTTCGCCCGCGGCGAGGATTATGGGAACTATAGTCATTCGTCCTCCGATTGCACACATAAACTTGACTACGCAAGAAAAAGCCCGCGACGCTAGGTGCGGGCATAGTTCGTCATTACAATTGTATGGCAGCATTGGCGCGCTGTCAAGATTTCCGAGTTCGCGGTGAAATGTTTCCCGAAGCGCTCGGGAAGTGCGCAATATGAGCGGTTCATTTGCTGTTGACCAGCCATTCGGCGGGGCGGATAGAGATTTTTTCCCCTTCCTCGTCTATGCCTTCCAGCACCATGAGGGTGCGAAAATCCCTTATTCTGCTGCGCTGGGGTGCTTGGGTGGATGCTACCAGCGAGCAAACGCCGACCACCGTCACGGCGAATTCCTTCATCATGTTGCAGATAGCGCCCACCGTTCCGCCACCCTTAACGAAATCATCCACTATGA
>CALNBC010000201.1 GCA_937874755.1 uncultured Clostridia bacterium | reverse complement strand
GTCGCTGACCGTAGGCTCCAACGAGATGATAGAAGCTCTCGAAGAACCCCTCCAGACCATACTCGAATCCGTCCGCGCTATATTCGAAAAGACCCCTCCCGAGCTCACGAGCGACATCGCGGACAACGGCATCTGCCTGACGGGCGGCGGCTCGCTGCTTTACGGAATGGACAAGTTTATTGCCGAACACACAAAAGTTCCCTGCTACATAGCCGAGGACGCGGTGAGCTGCGTCGCCATCGGAACGGGTAAAGCGCTCGAGAATATCGACCTTTATTCCAGGGGCGCGGTGTACGATTACAAGCGCGGCGACTACTTCGATACCTCCTTGATGTAAACAGAGGATTAAACGCATAAAAAAGCGAAGTTATTAAGCTTCGCTTTTTTGCTGTGAACAATTGGGAATCAGGCGTTATCCGGGGCGCGGGTCTGCGAGAGCGCCTGTTCGATAGCCTTTGCGCGCTTGCTCCCGACGGGCAGCGCATCGCCGTTGTCCATGGTCAGAGTTTGTCCGTCGAACGAGGCGATATGACCCGCATTGACTAGGTAACTTCGGTGGCAGCGCAAGAACGGCTCGCCGGCAAGCTGCGCCTCGAGTTCAGACAATGCTCTGTTGGTCGGTATAGCGCCCTTGCGGGTGCAACACTGGCTGGTTCGCCCGCTGACTTGGATGTAGAGTATATCCGCCAGGCAGATGCTGCGCTCCGCGCGCTCAAATACGACTTGCAGCGTGCGCATACCAGACAAAATGGCGCTGCGATGGCGCCTTAACAGGGAACACAGCTCGCCGTATGCCACGGGTTTGATAAAGTAGCCTGCCGCGTGCACACTGTAGCTTTTCAGCACGTCCTTTCGGGATTCGGAAACGAACAGGATAGGGCGGGTGTAGCCATTCGCCCGAAGCTGCTTTGCGGCTTTTAGCCCGCGCATATCCACAAGGTCGGTATCCAGAAACACCATGGCGTACTCATCGGCGCGTAATTCAGCCAACAGCGCGGCGCCGCTTTGGAACGGGTCTATCGCGGCATCGACGCTCATCTCGCACATGCGCCTGTTAAGCAGCCCGCAAAGGGCGGCTCTGTCTCTCTCTGCACTGCTGCAAACGGCGATTCGTATCATGGTTTACTGTCCTTTTGCCCAAAGAGTACCAAAGAAAGCTTGAACGTGCCGGCGGCCGCCTCAATCTCGCAGGTGCCGCCGTATTTTTTTGCGATGGCATTTATGCTCGAGAGCCCTATTCCCGGCTGATTCTTGCGCTTTGTGGAAAGGTACACACCGTCTTGCACATCGAGCTCGCCCGCAAAGCTGTTGGCGGCGACAAGGGTGAACATCTCGTTGTCCTGGCGGGCGCGAAGCCTGATGCTGCGCCTGCCCCGCTCGACAGAGCGCAACGCTTCCACCGCGTTTTCGAGGTAGTTGCCCACTACGATGCACAGGTCAAACGCGGGTATGGAAAAGTCCTCTCCCATGTCCATCTGAACGTCGAGCTGCGCGCCCAAGTCCTGAGCCTGGCGTATGTAATGACGGGCGACGGCGTCCACCGCCGAGTTTGCACACAGACCCAGTTCTGTGTGCAGCAATTCGAGCTGCTCCTTCATAAAGGGCAGGTATTCGCACAGCTTGTCGCGGTTCCCGTCCCTAAGGTAGCGCTCTAGGGCGTGGATGTGATGGCGAAGGTCGTGCTCGGCGGCGTGTGCCTGTTTTAGCTGCTCACCCAAAGCGATGTACTGGGTTTGCTGAAGCTGTATGCAATGCTCGAGGTAGACGCTGCGCTGGCGGGACTGGAGATTGCCCAACCTCTGGGAAAACAGCTTTCCGCCCAGATAATAAATGAAGTACGTTCCCAGCAGGCTAAGGGCCAACACGGCGATTTGCAGCAGCGGGTATTCCCCGCCGCCGGCGTAAGACAATAGCATAATCGCAAGAAAAACCATCGGCGATGCGGAGAAATACAGCAGCTCCCGCGCCGTGACATCATTCCGAAAGGGGAGCAGGAACGCGCGCAAAATGCGTATGCAGCACAAGCACAAGAGAAAACAGGCGAGTATCGCCAGAGCGGCGATATACGGCTCGGGTGTGCCGAACCCATTTAGGGCGAGTATGGAGAATCCCAGCGCGGCGGCGGCGTTGATGCCGGGCAGGACGCAATAGAGCACAAATAAGACGGAAGTATGCAAGAGCAGGCTGATTATAGGCGCATAAAGGAGGAGTATCGCCAGCGTGACTGCGACAGATAGAAGGGATTGACCCGGGCTAAAATCAGACCAGAGAGGGGCGAATGCTAGCGTCAACAAAGCGAGGAGCAATAAGAGAGCCGCACAGCGCGCGCCACACGAGCGCGCAGGCTTATAGAAGACAAAAAGGCAACTCGCAAAAAAGGGCAGCAGGGTGCTTGTCCAGAGCAAAAGGTTGACAAATGCGGGCATTCTCTACCGCCCTTCCCAGGTGTTCTTGAACATCCAGTCGAAGAATACGCGCTTTGCGTTGGAGGCCATGTCTGCGCCTATCGGCACTGTTTGGGAGTTTTTTAATACGAAGCCTTCGGGGCTGAGAGTCGCAACTTGACGCATATTGACTATGTAACAGCGATGACAGCGGACAAAATCCTCGGTCAGTTCTTGCTCGAGTGCGCTGAGACTGCGGTTTGAAGTGTACTCGCGCGAGGGGGTGTGAAAGACCGCTTTTCTTCCGTATATTTCGATGAAGACGATGTCCTTCAAAGGCAGGGATATCTTTTCCCATTCGCAGCTGATTTCTATGGCGCTTTGCAGCATCTGCGTGTTCTTTGCGCACCAGTCCAGCGTCTCGTTGAGCTGCTCCTGGGTGTACGGCTTGAGCAGGTACCCC
>CALNBC010000200.1 GCA_937874755.1 uncultured Clostridia bacterium | reverse complement strand
CTGCGCTATGGCAACGTGGGCAGAAGTTTCGTTGGTCAGGTACTCAAAGGACAGGGGAGTTTCGGCGGAGAGCATACCGTTTGCGTCAAACTTGTAGCCCGCGCTTTCGAGAAGCGCCTTTGCTCCGTCGACATCTACTGCCGTGTCATAGTATCCATCGTTAACGGGATAAGACCAAGCATTGGCGTCCTTGAAAGTGCCGCCGTTGCCATCAGCCATTCCTGCAGGGAGGAAACTGGTGGCTATCTGCTGGTCGCACTGGGCTACGGTGTCGATGATGTACTGGCGATCGACGAGCAGTCCAAGTGCTTTACGCACGTTGGAGGCCTGTTCAGCAGTCTTTCCGGCAAAGAGTTCGGACTTAACGTTGAAGCAGACATAATAGGTGCCGAGGTTGTCGATGATGTAGAACTCGGGGTTACCTTTCAAGTTGGCGATTTCGTCGGTGGGAACGGTGTCGATAAAGTCAACGTCGCCTGCATTGTATGCGGAGAAGATGGCGGTATCGTCATCAGAAAGCATGCATTCGATGCGTTCAAGCTTGACGTTGGCAGCATCGTACCAGTTCGGGTTCTTGACGTAAACCATGCTCTCGTCATGGGTCCAGCTCTCGAGCATATACGGTCCGCAAGTCACGAAGCCCGCTTCCTGGCACCATGCGCCGGGGTTAGTCGCATAATCGGCAGGTGCTTCGACAACGCTCTGCTTCACGGGGAAGTAAGTGGGGAACGCAGCGAGGTCGAGGAAGTATGCGCAGGGGGCGTTCAGCGTGACGACCAAAGTGGTGGCGTCCGGAGCGGAAACCTGCAGATTGTTATCGGCGAATCCAGCGATGACATTCAGCATATAAGAGTAGTCGGCAGCGGTAGTCGGGTCGGCAGCGCGCTTCCATGCGTAAACGAAGTCGTTAGCTGTAAGCTCGGAACCGTCAGACCACTTAAGACCGCTCTTCAAAGTGAAGGTGTAGGTGAGCCCGTCTTCGGAAAGCGTATGGCCTTCTGCAAAGTTAGGAGCGAGCTGCCCCTCGGCATTGTAGGTGTAGAGACCGCCGAAGGACATGGTAGCCAGAGTAGCACCATCGACAGAGCTGTTAAGCGCCGGGTCGAGGTATGCGGGCTCGGAAGCCAAGTTGATTTTCAAAGTGGTGCTGTCGCCGTTCGTGCAGTACTGGAAGAACTTTGTGCCGAAGACATTGGCGTAGAAGCCCTCGACAGTGGGTTTCATCATGTAAAGGTCATTGTAATAGTATATCGGCAAAAGGGCACCGGTATCCATCAGAATGTCTTCGGCCTGGTGCATGAGATCCACACGGCCTGCAAAGTCTGTTGTAGTCTTGATTTCGTTGATAAGAGAATCGTACTCCGTCCATTCCGGAAGCGGATTGGCTTCTCCTGCGGGTACGTCCGTTCCGGAAGCAGGTGTTGGGGTTCCCTCTTCGGCGGGTGCAGTAGTGGTGCAGGGGTAAAGCCCAAGAACCATGACCACAGCCAGAAGCATTGCCAGAAGCTTTTTCATTTTGTTTTCTTCCTTTCCTTTTCCATTTTCCTTTATTTTAGAAGATATGTGTATCTGAGCCCGATATGTATAACCCATATTTTAACCGGATATGCAGATTGAGTCAATACACTATCACCAAAATACATAAAGAACTGCGTTTGCTGCCTTCCGAGTATAAAAAGATGGAAGGCAGCAAAGGTTCGGACTTGTTTTTACACGTTCCAGCAGGCGACCTGATGGCCGTCCCCGCGGTCAGTGAGTTGCGGGCATTCAGCTGCACACTTATCGGTCGCATAGCGACAACGCGTGCGGAAAGTGCACCCCGAAGGCATGTGCAAGGGGCTGGGTACGTCCCCTTCCAGCACAACACGATGCCGATTCCGTTCAACCTTGGGGTCGGGTATCGGAACGGCGGACATCAAAGACACCGTATACGGGTGCAGGGGATGGTCGTTTATCTCATCCGAGGAAGCAGTCTCTACTATCCGCCCCAGGTACATGACCGCTATGCGGTTTGAAATATGGCGCACGACAAGCAAGTCGTGGGCGATGAATAGATACGCGATGCCAAGCTTCTGCTGAAGATCTTCAAATGTGTTGATGATTTGAGCCTGGATGGAAACGTCCAACGCGGAGACAGGCTCGTCGCAGACGATGAATTGCGGATCCACTGCAAGCGCCCGGGCAATACCGATGCGCTGGCGCTGACCACCCGAAAACTCGTGGGCGTAGCGGTTAGCGTGCTCGGAGTTGAGCCCTACGAGCTCCATGAGCTCGTGTATCTTGTCCTTGCGGTCTTGTTTTGTAGGACAGAGCTTGTGAATGTCCAGAGGCTCGCCGATTATGTCGCTGACCGTCATGCGAGGGTTCAACGAGGAATAGGGGTCCTGGAAAACTATTTGCATATTTTTGCGGTGAGTTAGCATGTTTTTTGCATCGAGCTTTTCACCGTCGTAATAGACTTCACCGCCCGTGGGCTTATAAAGCTGAAGAAGTGAACGACCAACAGTGGTCTTTCCACAACCAGATTCGCCGACCAAGCCCAGCGTCTCGCCCGGATTTATGTAGAATGAAACATCGTCAACCGCCTTTAGCGGAGTGGTTTTAAATAAGCCTTCCTTAATCGGGAAGTACTGTTTGAGGTTCTTCACCTCGACTATTGGTCTGCTCATCGTTTAAGCCTCCTTCCTTCGCGGCATCTTCGTACACCATTTTTACATTCATCCAGCAAGAAGCCTTATGTTGGCTATTGATCCAAATCTCTTCGGGTTTTTCTTCCATACAAATCTTCATAGCCTCGTCGCATCTGGGGACGAAAGGGCAACCCTTTGGCATGTTCAAAAGGTCTATCGGAGAACCGGAGATGGGCACGAGTCTCTCCTTCTTACCGACGGTGCTTGGAATGGAACGCATAAGACCTTTTGTGTACTCATGGCAGGGGTTATAGAATATCTCGTCCGTAGTGCCGCGTTCGCAGGAGCTTCCGGCATACATGACGATAATCTCATCGCACATACCCGCTATTACACCCAGGTCGTGGGTAATCATAATAATCGACATCCCCAACTTCTTTTGCAGATCTTGCATGAGCTCGAGGATTTGCGCTTGAATGGTAACATCCAGCGCGGTGGTAGGTTCATCGGCTATCAGGATGTCCGGCTCGCAGGCGAGCGCCATGGCAATCATGACCCTTTGCCTCATGCCGCCCGAAAGTTCGTGCGGATACTGTTTGACACGTTTTTGCGGATCGTTTACGCCCACCAGTGTCAGCATTTCGACCGCTCTTTCCTTAATCTCCTTAGAAGTGCGGTCTGTATGCAAGCGTATTGCCTCTTCGAGCTGATTTCCGATGGTAAAGGTCGGGTTCAAGCTGGTCATTGGATCCTGGAAGATAATGCTGATCTTCCCGCCGCGGATGGCGCGCATCTCCTTCGGGCTGAGCTTTACTATATCCTCGCCCTTATACAGTATCTGGCCGCTTGTTATCTCACCCGGTTCGGTCAATATTCGAAGTATGGAATAAGCCGTCACGCTCTTGCCGGAGCCCGATTCGCCGACGATGCCGAGCACTTTTCCTTTTTCAAGGTTGAAAGAGAGTCCGTTGACAGCCTTGACCTCGCCAACGTCTGTAAAGAACGAAGTATATAGGTCTTTGACTTGCAGTAGTAATTCTCCCATGCCGTTCACCTCCTGAGCTTGGGATCAAAGGCGTCTCTGAGCCCGTCTCCCAGCAGGTTAAAAGCCAGAACGATCAAGCAAATCATAAGAGCCGGGAACATCATCTTGTACGGATAGCTACTCAACCCACCTCGAGCAGCATTGGCAAGCGAGCCGAGGCTGGGCATAGGCGCCTGCACGCCAAGGCCGACGAAGCTGAGAAAGCTCTCGGTGAAAATCGCCGAGGGTATCTGCAAAGCGGTGGAAATTATTATAACGCTCATGCAGTTCGGAAGTATGTGTTTTCTGATTATGCGCCCGGTTTTAGCTCCAATGGCCTTAGCCGCAAGGACGTATTCGTTATTTTTAATCGTAAGTATCTGACCGCGCACAAGCCGCGCCATGCCTACCCAGTATAGCAATCCAAACACTATGAAAAGGCTAATCATATTGGTACCGACTTTCGCCAGCACCGTTCCGGTCAGTGCATCCTTCAAGACAGCGTCAAGCACGACTGAAAGAAGTATGACCATCAGCATGTCTGGGAGCGAATAGATTATATCCACAATCCTCATCATGATTATATCGGTCTTTCCGCCAACGTAACCTGAAATCGAGCCATACACCAGACCGATTATCAAGACGATAATGCTCGCAAACAGACCGACGGCCAATGAAACGCGGGTGCCGTATATAGTGCGTATAAAGTAATCCCTGCCCAGTTCGTCGGTTCCGAAAATGTGCGGGAATATCTTTTCACCCGAGTCAATAGCTTGCTGCTCCAACTCCGAATAAGTAAACGGGGAGAGATTGGCTGCCGTTTTGTCGCGCTTTCCGTTCACCGTAATCATCTCTTGGTAGCCGTATGGAACGATCATAGGAGCTACAATAATAGTGATAACTATTAGTAAAAGAACTATGATGCTTGCTATGGCTAGCGGGTTTTTGGCCAGTTTCCTCATACCATCGCGGAAGAAAGTCGTGGACTCGCGCATTTGCTCGGTCTGGAGTTTTTCCTCTTCGGAAGCCGGCTCGAACTTTTTGAGGTCGAGCTGAAGGCTCAATATTTGTTTTTTTGGTATTGTATTTGGATCGTACATATTTATTCTTTGCCCACCCTTACTCAAATTTAATCCTTGGGTCAACTGCTTTGTAGAGCAGGTCACTAATCAGTGTGGCAAGCACCATGAGTACCGATAAGAATATGGTCGTTGCCATGATCATGGAGTAATCGCGATTAATGATGCTGCTGACAAATTTGGTGCCAAGTCCGCCGATAGTAAACACGGTCTCAACCACCATGCTGCCAGTGATAATATATGCCGTCATCGGTCCAACATAGGTTATGACCGGGATAAGCGCATTCCTTAGCGCGTGTTTTGCAATGACGAAAAATCTCGAAACGCCCTTTGCTTTAGCGGTTCTTATGTAGTCCTGACCCATAACGTCCAGCATGCTAGTTTTTGTTAGGCGCGTTATATATGACATCGGATATAAAGCTAGCGATATAACCGGCAGGAGATAGTTCTGACTTGTGGTACTCCAAACCGGAAACCATTGGAGTTTTAGGCAAAATACCAATAACAAAAGCGTCGCCAATACAAAGCTGGGCACAGACACAAATAGAGTAGTAGAGAAGATAATAACCCTGTCCGGCCATTTGTTCCGCATGAGCGCCGCGATGCTGCCGAATATCAGCCCAAAAAACAGAGCGACACCGGCAGCCATCAAACCCAGTTTGGCAGAGATGCCGAAACTTTCGCTGATAGTCGTGGAAATGTCTCTCCCTGTTTTGAGGGATACGCCGAAATCACCATGCAATAAATCGCCTAGATACAAGACATATTGCTCGACGAGAGGCTTGTCCAGGTTGTGCCTTGCCTCGAGGACTGCCTTAACATCTGGGCTGGGTGCTTTTTCCGAATCGAATGGTCCGCCGGGAATTGCGTTCATGGCAAAAAAAGTAAAAGTAATGATAATGAATACAGTTAATGCAGCAAGAAGCAACCTCTTAAGAACATATTTCCACATATGTCCACATCCTTCCTCATTCCGGTTGAATATTTTCTGGAAACTCAAACAAAAGATTGTTTATAATATTTTTTAATTTTATACACATCCAATAGATTAGTCAACCGTATTCGTGTACTTATTCCCGGAAATTCGTGCCATATCTCCAAATACAGGTACATTTTGGGGTTACGTTTGTTCGCTATTTTATTTTCGCCTTGTTTTGACTAATCGATTGCCGCTATATATAATCAAATAAGAAACTATTGACTTTGCGAAGGGTGGGACATCTTTTGCCTATTCTCACTATTTCAAGGCAAATGGGAAGCCTTGGAGATGAAATTGCCGAAGCTGTAGCGCGAAAGCTCGGTTGGCCTTTGATTGACCGCAGCCGTCTTATTGAAGAATTCTTCTCAAAAAATACCGATGCTCATGAGCGCCACATGCTTTCAGAAAGCGCTAAGTTTTACCTTTTACCTATGAAAGATAGTTCTCAAAGTTATATCGAATACTTGAAAAACACATTGCTTGCCTCGGCTGACAATAATGAATCCTTCGTTTTGATTGGATTTGGTTCGCAGGTAATCTTTAGCGGTTATCGTTCCGCTTTGAATATCCGAATCTTGGCACCCCTGGAGGTGCGATTAGCACGCGTAAAGAAGCAGTATCACTTGTCAGATGAAGAAGCGTCAAATATATTGAATACCGCAGATAATAAACACAAGCGCTTTGTGCGAACGGTCTTTCAGACAGATTTGACTGACTTCCCGCTCTACGACTTGACTCTTAATACGGCGCGATTGAATGTCGATGAAGGAGCGGCCGCCATCCTCTCCCTTCATAAGGAATATGAATTGACCCGCCGCATCGAAGAGGAAAGTCGTCGCTTTGACACGATAGATAACCAATCCTCGCTTCCGGTTTTTAAGAACGAATCTGAAGCAGATTTCGCAAAGATACTTGATATGTACCATTTGGAATGGCGCTATGAGCCCAAGACATTCCCTGTAGAGTGGGACGCAGAAGGCAATATTACGCAAGCTCTGAGCCCGGATTTCTATCTGCCCAAATTCGACACTTATATAGAGCTAACCACCATGAACCAAAAATACGTAACGGCAAAGAACAAGAAAGTAAAGAAAGTGCGCGAACTGTATCCGGGCACCAACATAAGGATTGTATACAAGAAAGATTTTCATTCCCTCATTGAGCGCTTTAATATGGAAAAGGATAATTGAAAATGGAGCGTCGCATCATTCTTCAGTATGAACAAATTCTGCAGCGCGTGCATGAGCTGGGCAGACAAATAACTCTGGACTATGCAGAGAAAGACCTTATACTCATCGGTGTGTTAAAAGGATCGATATACTTTCTAGCAGACCTCAGTCGCGCGATTGACCTGCCTTTGCAACTGGATTTTATCAGTATCAACGCTATCCCCTACTCCACCAGCCATACAGGCATTGTGCGCATAGTTAAAGACGTTGAGCTGGACATAGCGGGCAAGCATGTGCTGCTGGTGGAGGATATCATACGCACCGGATTGACTACCGCCTACCTGCTTCAGAGCATCGATTCCAGAAGGCCTGCGAGCATCGGCATTTGCACGTTGTTACACAATCCCAGACAGCAGCTAATAAAGCTCCCTGTGAGCTACTACGGCTTTGAAATTTCTGATGAAAGGCTGGTTGGATACGGATTGGACATTCACGAAAGAGACCGCAATTTGCCTTATATCGCGGCGTTGGAGCAGAATGGACAGAACGGGAAGAAAGAAAAATCGCCAAACGGCGACTCATAATAAAAGGGCTCCAGCGAACCCTTCATCGAAGCTATTGGCTCTTAATTGCACCTACACAATTTCTTTAACCTTCAATCGAATTCCGGTTTTCCGACTTCCGGGCTTGAACTTGCGTTTAGCCTTTCTGCCTTTCTACTTTCCTTCTTTTTTACGGTTGCGGCTCTTGTTATGCTTTAACAATAACTTTTGCCGCCCATTGCGATTCATTGCACAACTTGTTTTAACCTTTAATCGAGTTCAGGTTTTCCAACTACTAGGTTTTTAAGCCTTTGGTCTTTAACCTTCATTCTTTTTGGTTGCGGCACTTGCTATGCTTTACCGATAACTTTTGCCGCCCATTGTGCTTTCACCTTTTGGTGAATAGTGCTCTTATTTGCTTTAAGCTTCTCTGGCATTCCCTGGAGCTTGGTTTAAGCATAACACATTTTGACTAGATGTCAACACATTTTTAAAAATATTTTTTTAATATTTTTCTCTATATGAGAATTCGTTGATATTTTATCACATTGGACGCCTACATGGGGTTTTCGCTGCGGCATACAATTCGCTGTTTAGTATCTCTTCTATCAATATTCAGGGTCTATTGTAATGCTCTTATTTTGTATTTTCTCTGACGCATAGGTTGTGGATGCAGTCGCAATCTGTGCGCAACAAAAAAGCGCTACCCCTTAAAACCTAAGGAATAGCGCTATGTGTTGTTTTCAGAAGCGGTCAATACATTGCTGATTGGAAAGCTTCGTCAATCGCGGGGTTTGCGCGGATTACTTCTTGTCTTTGATAGCTGCCTGAGCCGCTGCAAGCTTTGCAATCGGAACGCGGAAAGGCGAGCAGGAAACGTAGTTCAGACCGAGCTTGTGGCAGAACTCTACAGAGGAAGGATCGCCACCGTGTTCGCCGCAGATGCCCAACTTGAGGTTCGGGCGGGACTTGCGACCAAGTTCGACAGCCATTTCCATAAGTTTGCCAACGCCCTTTTGATCGACACGGGCAAAGGGATCGGATTCGTATATCTTTTTGCTGTAGTACTCGCCCAGGAACTTGCTGGCATCGTCGCGGGAGAAGCCGAAAGTCATCTGGGTCAAGTCGTTTGTACCGAAGGAGAAGAATTCAGCCTCGGTGGCAATCTCGTCCGCAGTAATGCAGGCGCGCGGGATTTCGATCATGGTGCCGACCTTGTACTCAATCTGAACGTTCTTTTCTTCCATAACTGCCTTGGCGGTAGCGACGACAATGTCCTTGACGTACTTGAGTTCTTTGACTTCGCCAACAAGGGGAATCATTATTTCGGGAACGATGTTGAGCCCCGTCTCCTCGCGGACTTCGACGGCGGCGGTAATGACGGCGCGGGTCTGCATTTCGGCGATTTCGGGGTAGGTAACGGCCAAGCGGCAACCGCGGTGACCCATCATCGGGTTGAATTCATGCAGGCTTGCAATGGTGCCCTTTAGATCTTCAACTGAGATGTTCATTTCATTGGCAAGAGCGACGATGTCATCCTCTTCGGTGGGCAGGAACTCGTGCAGCGGCGGATCCAGGAAGCGGATGGTTACGGGGCGGCCTTCCATTGCCTTGTAGATCCCCTTGAAGTCCTCAACCTGCATCGGGAGAATCTTCGCGAGAGCCTTGCGACGCTCATCTTCGTTCTTGGAAACGATCATCTCGCGCATCGCGGGGATGCGGTCGGGGTTGAAGAACATGTGCTCTGTACGGGTAAGGCCGATGCCCTGCGCTCCGAATTCGACAGCCTTTGCAGCGTCTGCGGGGGAGTCGGCATTGGTGTATACCTGTAGTTTGCGGTATTCGTCCGCCCAGCCCATGATGGTTGCAAAGTTGCCGGAAACTTCAGCAGGCTTGGTGTCTATAGCGCCAAGGTAAATCTTGCCTGTGGAGCCGTCCAGCGAAATCCAATCGCCTTCGCTGACCTTTTCGGAAGCGATAGTGCAGTAGCCCTTGGATTCGAAAACGCGCACATCGCTGCAACCTGCTACGCAGCAGGTGCCCATGCCGCGGGCTACAACTGCGGCGTGGGAGGTCATGCCTCCGCGAGCGGTCAAGATGCCTTCTGAAACGTGCATACCCTCGATGTCTTCGGGGGAAGTTTCAAGGCGAACGAGGACTACCTTCTCGCCTCGCTCCGAAGCAGCAACTGCGTCGTCCGCATTGAAGTATACGCGGCCGTAGGCGGCGCCGGGGGATGCAGCAAGACCAGCAGCGATGGATTTAGCCTTCTTAATTGCAGTGGGGTCAAAGGTGGGGTGCAACAGCGCATCCAAGGACTTGGGATCAATCTTGAGCAGAGCTTCTTCCTTGGTTATCATGCCCTCTTCAACCAAATCGCAGGCGATCTTAAGCGCGGAAGCTGCTGTGCGCTTTCCGTTACGGGTCTGGAGCATGAAGAGCTTGCCATTCTGGATGGTGTACTCCATGTCCTGCATGTCGCGATAGTGATCTTCGAGAATCTTGGCGGTATTGACAAACTGGTCGTAAACTTCGGGCATGTCTTCCTTGAGCTTATCTATGGGGTGGGGTGTGCGAATGCCGGCGACGACATCCTCGCCCTGGGCGTTGATCAGATATTCTCCGTACAGACGCTTCTCGCCGGTGGAAGGGTCGCGGGTGAAAGCGACACCGGTGCCGCAGTCATTGCCCATGTTGCCGAATACCATGGCCTGAACGTTGACGGCAGTACCCCAATCGCCGGGTATGTCGTTCAGTCGGCGGTAGACGATGGCGCGGGGGTTATCCCAAGAGCGGAAAACTGCCTTGATGGCTTCCATAAGCTGTTCCTTGGGATTCTGGGGGAATTCCGTACCCTTTTCCTTCAGATAGAGTGCTTTGTAGCGCTTGACGACCTCTTTGAGGTTGTCGGCGGTGAGGTCAGTGTCGAGCTTCGCGCCGTTCTCTTCTTTAACAGCGTCTAAAATGGCTTCAAACTTTGGCTTTTCGACTTCCATGACAACGTCGGAGAACATCTGGATGAAGCGTCGATAACTGTCATAAGCAAAACGCTCGTTGTTGGTCTTTTTCGCAAGGCCGAGAACAGTTTCGTCGTTCAGACCCAGATTTAGGATGGTATCCATCATTCCGGGCATGGAAGCGCGGGCGCCGGAGCGAACGGATACGAGGAAGGGATCGTTTGCGTCGCCAAGCTTCTTCCCGTTAATCTCCTCTACCTTTGCAAGGGCCTCATCGATTTGCCCGACGATTTCGGGGGCAATCATCTGGCCATCTTCGTAGTAGCGGGTGCAAGCTTCTGTGCTTACGGTAAATCCCTGGGGAACAGGCAGTCCGAGACCAGTCATCTCTGCCAGACCTGCGCCTTTCCCGCCGAGCAGGTTCCTCATACTTGCGTTGCCTTCGCTAAAAAGGTAAACGTATTTGTGAGCCATTTGTTAGTTTTCCTCCTGTAAATATGCTTAAGTAATGTGAAATTGTTGTCAGTTTTTCCCCAACATTCCAAATTATTATACAGTATTTTGCCCCTATGAGCAAATAATTATCTCCATAAAGTTCAAACGATTTTGTTGTTTTATTGGGTTACTATTTTTAAGTCGACCAATTTTTATGCTCTGATACCCCGAGTAACTTTATAATGCAATCTACATGATATGCAATTTTCTATTTTGCGTCAATACTCGCTGGAAAAAGCCTGACGCAACTGTCATAAACGTCAGGCTGTATAAAGTTCGCGAACTCTGCCTGCTAATTCATTCCCGCATCTTATAACCAACGTGAATCGCGCTATGTTCAATCCTTTTTGGGGGTGTTCTTGCGCATCGAGTCGCGAAGGAAGGTAGGAACGTCTATATCGTCGTCCACTATGGCGCGCGGGGGCACTTGGGCGCGTCTTGCGGCAGCTCTATCGGCCGGACGGTTCGTGACTGTCCCACGGGCAACTCCAATGGCGGAAACATCGATATCCTGAGAGGTATCCTCTGGAAGGGATGCCGGTTTTTCTGCCTGCTGCCTGGGCTGTTCAGCTTGCTGGGCAGGTGCAGTGTAAGTCGACTGGGAATAAGGTGCGGAAGAGATTACCGTTTTGGATGGGGAAACTGTGCCGTCAAAGCCGGTAGCAATGACGGTTATGCGCACTCCGTCGCCCATTTCTTCTGAAATGTCTGCTCCGAAGATAATGTTTGCCTCCGGATCCGCTGCATCTTGAATCAGGTGTGCGGCTTCGTTTATCTCGGAAAGCCCGAGATCCGGTCCACCCGTGACATTTATCAGCACACCGCGCGCACCGTCGATGGTGGTTTCGAGCAGAGGGCTCTCGATTGCCTGGCGTGCAGCTTCAAGGGCGCGTTTGTCTCCATCGGCGTAGCCTATGCCCATGTGGGCGAGCCCTGTCTGCTTCATGATGGTGCGTAGGTCGGCAAAGTCAAGGTTAATCAGGCTGGGTTTGGATATGAGGTCGGAGATGCCCTGAACACCCTGGCGCAAAACATCGTCTGCAACCTTGAAAGCGTCCACAAGGGCAGCTCGTCCAACGACGGAGAGCAATCGTTCGTTGGGAA
This sequence comes from uncultured Clostridia bacterium, assembly GCA_937874755.1. Taxonomy (GTDB): domain Bacteria; phylum Bacillota; class Clostridia; order Christensenellales; family CALWSW01; genus CALNBC01. Next base: position 3,962 of record CALNBC010000200.1, on the reverse strand, counting down.
TTATAACCAGAGTATCCAGCGATTCCTTGAGCTGCATAATACCCTGCTCTGCATTCTGCATCCTGCGGCGACCTTCAAAGCTGAAAGGTTTTGTTACAACGCCTATGGTGAGTATATTGAGGTCGCGGGCGCATTGGGCGATTACAGGCGCGGCGCCTGTTCCGGTGCCGCCACCCATCCCGGCGGTCACGAATACCAAGTCGGAACCCTTAAGTGCGGCGATGATGTCATCCCTGCTCTCTTCTGCGGCTTTCATACCGATTTCAGGCAGAGCACCTGCTCCAAGCCCCTTGGTCACTTTCTCGCCTATCTGAATTTTTTGATTGGCGCGGGAAAGGTACAGAGCTTGTTTATCGGTATTGATTGCGATGAACTCTACGCCGCTAAGTCCGTATTGGATCATGCGGTTTACGGCGTTGTTTCCCGCACCGCCAACTCCGACGACTTTTATCTGGGCAAAGGATCCCATCTCGACTTCGAATTCCAACATGGCGTTACCCCCTTATTTTGTAAAAAAATTCAATATCGCCTTTATCAGGCGGTTGTCTTTTATGCTCATGCGAGGCGCGGTCGATAGCGCGCTGTTGCAGACATAGTTCATCATACCATAAGCACTAGCGAAATTCGGAGTATTTTTTCTGGGCATCCAAGGCATATCCGCAATGGTAAAAAACCCGCTTCCCGACTGAAACAGCTCTTTGCTGCCCCTCATCATGGCAATACCTCCGCCCATGAGGTAAAGTGGGGTTTCGGGCATCACCTGGACCGCTGATTTCATTATCGTGTCCCTTACCATTGAAGCTATTTCATACGCTCTTGCTTCTATTATATCCTGAATGTCGTCATATACTATGGATTCTACGGTTCCATCCGTCAACCTGTAGGTATCCGCCCTATCTGAATAATCGAGCCCGAAAGCGTGGCGCTGCTTGACGCTTTCCGCCACCGAGGGCGAGATGGACAAAACATAGGAGATGTCCGATGTTATGTGGGCTCCTCCGACAGGAATCGTAGTCCTGAAAACACACGCGGAACCGCGCATGATGATGACATCTGTATGATAATACCCAACGTCGACCACGATAGATTCATCTGAGGAGCGCTTGTCCTTCACCAACATCGCCGCCTCTGCAAATGATGCATCGGCAAAGGAATCAACTTCGACGCCCATTTCGTCGAGGATTTCCGTAGCAAGGGCAGCAAAGTTGTTTTCATAATACATGTGTGAAACTGCCGCCCAAAGCGATTTGCCAAAAACCCCTACGGGTATAGAGTTCCTTGGACTGCCATCCACTTGGTAGTGGTATGGAACGGAAAACATATGAGTATAACCAGCGGGAGCGGCTGCCTCTTTGACGGCCACATCCATCAGCGTGTCTATGTCTTTGTGGACTATTTCCCGAGGGGATTCACCCAGGGAAATCTCGCAAACGCCACACTCAGCCCGAACAAAAGGCCCGGGGACTCCAACATGGACTGAGCGTATCCTTCTTTTTGCTTCGGATTGAGCGCCTTCGATAGCGGTTTGCACCGCGAACCGAAGTCCTGGGGCGTCCAAAAACCGCGATTTCTTCAGTCCTTTATGTTCCCCAATTCCTATCCCATATATTTCAAAGCGCCCGTCATCGCCGCATCGACCTATCATGCATATGATTTTCGAGCTGCCGAAATCCAATATTGCTTCAGCCTGCCTCATTATCATTGCCTTTCAGTATTAAAAAGGCTCGTTTGCTACTGTCGTTTCCAAATTTGACAGGAAAGACTCGTTAATCACCCGGTTCGATTGCATCCTCTGTCGTATCGCTTGCCTGCGGTTCTTCGCTTTGTGTGTCGTCCGCAGGCGAGTATGTTACCGAATCCTCGCTCGTGGCGACCAGTGTTCCCGTGGAAATCCCCTTGCCGTACAGCTCTGCGATAACATCCGCCACTCTCTTCAGCTTTCCTTCGAGGTCTACTGCCTGCCCAAGTCTGACTTTCATTCCTTCGTGGGTTGTAAGCCAGATATCCACCGAATAGGTGAGGTCGGCTTCTGCGTAAGTTGAGTATTGGTCGGTTTTTATAAGGGCAGAGACTAGCATTCTTAGAGCTTCGAGCTGGTAATCGTCCACCAGAGCAATCGTCTGATTCAAGGTGCTTCCTGTGACCGCCACTCCTTTTACTACCAAAATACCTGAAATGCCATCCGCTTGGATGATATCGAGCACTCTGCCGTCTATATCTATGCAGATCGCTCGCTCCAGCTGCCTGATAACCGACGTGACGCTTCTTTCTGTTACGTTTATCGTCACGGTATCCGGCAGGACGAAATCGATGCTTTCGACCTTAAGGTAAGCGTTTTGCTCGATTGCCGTTTTTGCCGCTTCCTTGTCCAATTCGAGCACATGCGTCCCAATTTCTATGCCGCTCAATGCGATTACTTCGGCAGTCGAGATTGACTTGTTGCCGTTAACGACGATGTTATCTGCCCTAAGATACCTGTAACCTGCAAAGCCCGTGGCAAATATCACGCAAAACAAGAGCAGTATGGTGATAAAGGTCACGCGTCTGCGCTTTCTTGTGTGAACTTTGATTATGCGTGGCTTTCCAGACATGGCTTGTCCTTTTTATGCGACGCTTAATCGCCGCTTACCCTGACTACGTTTGCTCCAAGCATAGAGAGGGTGTCCTCTATCGCTTCGTATCCTCGATCTATCACCTGCGCATTAAATACAGTGGTCAAACCTTCGGCTCTCAGCCCCGAGATTACCAGGGCTGCCCCTGCTCGCAAATCGCAGGCATTCACGTTTGCACCGTTCAACCTGTCCACACCTCGTACAATAGCCATGCGATCTTTGACGGTTATCGTTGCACCCATACACGCAAGTTCCGCGGCAATCCTGAATCTGCTGTCAAATACATTTTCAAAAATTATGCTGGTACCGTTCGCTATGGTGCAAAGCGCCATAAACACCGCTTGCATATCTGTCGGAAAACCCGGATAAGGAGAAGTTTCCACGAGGTGGAGCTCCTTCGGCCTTGCGGGTCCGATGCAGCGCACTTCGCCTTTTTGGGCTATCACCCGGCAGCCGCATTCTTCAAGCTTGGAAAGCACCGAATGCAAGTGGTCTCCCCTTGCGCCTTTGACTGTGACATCCCCTCCGGTTACGGCGGCTGCTGTCAGGAATGTACCTGCCACAATTCTGTCCGGCAAGGGCAAAAACTCGCCTTTGTGCAGGGGTAGCTTGCCGATTATCGTCACACTGGAAGTTCCCGCTCCGGTTACCCGCGCGCCCATAGAATTCAGCGCATCCGCAAGAGCTTCTATTTCAGGCTCCCTAGCAGCATTGTTGATAGTGGTAACGCCTTCGGCAGCGGTTGCGGCCATCATCAGGTTTTCGGTGGCTCCCACGCTGGGGTAGTCCAGGTGGATGCTCGCGCCTTTCATTTTGCCGCCGTCGCAATAGATATGCCCGCCCTCTTCTTTTATTTCTACATTGAGCGCCCTAAGGCCTTTGAGGTGCATATCGATTGGTCGACTGCCAATGTCACACCCGCCGGGATAAGAGAATATCGCGTGACCAAATCGCGCGAGCACCGGTCCGAGCATGAATATCGACGAACGCAATTCCCTCGCGATTTTGTCCGGCATTTCATACTTGTTTGCGCCTTCCGTGCAGACCATCAGCGAATCCCCGTTCCAGATGCATTCGCTGCCAAGGTGATTCAGTATCGCGCACATGTTGTCCACATCCAGCAAATGCGGACAGTCCGGTATAGTCATAGGTTCTTTACATAAAAGCACCGCACCCAACATCGGGAGCACAGCGTTTTTTGCGTTCTTGACGCAAAGCTCGCCGCATAGCGGCTTCCCGCCGACGACGCAAATCTTATCCATTCGCACACCTCCAGGCCTCGCATACTTAAAGGTTATGCAGTGCCCCTTAGCAAGGTGCTATCAATTGCAGGAGCGCGAAATGTTAAGT
>CALNBC010000199.1 GCA_937874755.1 uncultured Clostridia bacterium | reverse complement strand
AGACGTGTGCTCTTCCGATCTGGGCGGGTTTGCAGAAATTGTAACGCATTTTGCACTTACTTGGGGTTGGAAATCGCCTTCGCGTTCTGCTTACGATAACAAGACGAAATTGCTATAATGAAATAGACTTCAGTGCTTTGCGTGGTAGAATACCCATAAGAAGCGGCAAGCTGCGATTTTTATTCATTTGCTCTTTGCGAACGTTGCGGGGGAGTGTCTATTTGCAAATAAAGGGGTAGGCTATGGATGCAAATCAGCGAAAAGCGGTTTTGTGGGCGGTGCTGGCAGCCGGTCTTTACGCGCTCAACGCCCCCCTCTCCAAACTGCTGCTCGGGGAAGTAGCGCCGACCATGATGGCCGCGCTGTTGTACTTAGGCGCGGGTTTCGGAATGCTTGTATTGGGCATGGTGCAAAAAGGCATGGGTCTTCCCCAGAATGAAAAGCCGTTGATGAGGGCAGAGCTGCCCTACATCATCGCGATGGTACTGCTGGACATCGCCGCCCCCATACTGCTAATGGTCGGGCTAGCGCAAACGACCGCTGCCAACGCCTCCCTGCTGAACAACTTCGAAATCGTGGCGACTTCGCTTCTCGCGCTGTTTGTATTCAATGAAACCATATCTTTGCGGTTGTGGCTTGGCATCGCGCTGGTCACATTGGCTAGTATGCTGCTCTCCTTTGGCGACTCGGGCAGCCTTCATTTTTCCATCGGCTCGGTGTTCGTGCTGCTTGCGTGCGTCTGTTGGGGCTTTGAAAACAACTGCACCCGAAGGATATCCACCAAGAATCCCGCGCAGATTGTCGTCATAAAGGGGCTCGGTTCGGGCTTCGGAGCGTTGGCAATCGCGCTCGCATCGGGAGAGGTGTCTGCGGGCGCAGGTTATATCGCCGGCGCGCTACTGCTGGGGTTCGTATCCTACGGGTTGAGCATCTTCTTTTACATACATGCCCAAAGGCACCTGGGCGCGGCAAAGACTAGCGCCTATTACGCCCTCGCGCCGTTTATTGGCGTCGCGCTGTCCCTACTCATATTCAGAGAAACCCCGAATATTGCGTTCGTCGCGGCGCTTTGCATAATGTTTATTGGAACGTACTTCGCATCGACGGACACGCAGCAAAGAACGCGCCGCTGACCCTTATATCTGTTGCACAAATTAAACTCCCCACCGCCATAGTACGAACGGTGGGGAGTTTTGCGCTTGTTCGCAGAAGGTATGACGCACTCTAATCCATAAAATCCATAGGGTTGACGGACTCCTCCTGGAATAAACAACGCCCGACTCGTTTTGCAGAATCAGGCGCTGATAATAATATTATTCTGAAAGCAGAAACTCTGCGCTCACTCGTAGTCGAAGGAGAGCTTGATAACATCCCCCCGGTACACGACCTTTGAATACTCGTAGGGTGTTTTATCGGTGGAATAGACCGTATAGCTTAAAAGCAGCAATGGATGTCCGGGGAGTATGCCCATACTGGAAGCCTCCTCGAAGGTCGCCAATGTGGACTCCAGCGTCTCCTTAATTCTGCCGCGCTTTATTCCATAGTGATCGTCTATAACTCTGCAACTGTCACTATCCACAAAATCGAGTTTCTCGAGCCCGGGTAGGTACGAAAGCGGAAAATAGCTGACGTGATAGCTGATGGGCTTATCCTCCATCGTACGAAGCCTATGAACGCACAGCACATTGTTGCCTTCGGCAATTTCCAGCTTTTTTGCGATTGATGCGCTCGCGGGCACCTCTTCCATGCTAATGAGCTTAGTACGGATGTTGCGACCCTGCTTGGTGAGTTGCTCGCGTATAGAGGAGTAATCCCTATCTTTTTCGATGAACGTGGGCTCTTGGGCAACAAAGGTTCCCTTGCCAGGTATGCGGTACAAAAGCCCTGCACCCACGAGCTGGGTGAGGACTGAGCGCGCGGTCATTCGGCTGACACCGTATTGCCGCGCAAGTTCGTTTTCCGAGGCAATGGCGCAGTCGACCTGCCACTCTTTATTCATAATTCGCTCGCGAATACTTTCTTCCATTGAAGCGCTTACCGTTCTGGCTGGTTGCATAAAAAACTCCTAAACTACATGTATTATAAGTTGTATAAGTCACAATTGATTATATCATGTTATACAACCATGGTCAATTTTTATAAATGGTAACTTATAAATTGCAAAAAGAGGCGCCTCCGACGAGCGGAGGCGCCGAGTCTGGCAGCTATTAAAATCCCTGGTACTTCGCGATGGCGGGGAATGCTTCCTTTGCCAAAGCATGGTATGACTTCTCGAATATGTCGAATATCCTGTCGTAGGTTTCGACATTCTGCTTGATGGGCTCGATGTGGTTGGTCACGCGCACCATGTTTGCGATGGCTTCGTCGAGGCTGCTGAACACGCCCGCGCCGACTGCGCCTATCATCGCGGCACCCAGAGCGGTGGGTTCACCGGTGGAAACGGTCTCTATCGGGAACTTGTAAATGTCGGCAGCTATCTGGTTCCAGAGATCCGAGCGAGCAGCGCCACCGGCGACCCTTATCACTTCGAAGGGCTTAACATCCGCTTCGAGCAGGGAGTAAATCATCTCGCGCATTTCAAAGCATACGCCTTCCATTGCAGAGCGCACCATGTGCGGCTTGCGGTGGGAGAAGGTCATTCCAATGAAGCTGCCGCGGGCGTTAGCGTCATAGTGAGGGCAATTGGCGCCTGCGAGCCAGGGCAGATAGACCATTCCATCAGAACCGACGGGAGCCTGCTTTGCGACCTTGGTCATTACGTCGTACACGTCTTCGCAGGTCAACTTGGCAGCGGCGCATTCCATGTCACCTATGCAGTCGCGCACCCAGCGGAAACTGGAGGCAGCCGCAGAAGCGTGGCCTTCGATTTCCCAAGCCTTGGTGCCGTCGCAGGTGGGGGCACCGACAACGTGGGTTTTGCCCGAGGGATGCCTGATGGGTCCTTCAGAGCGTGCTACGATAAGGCCAGCGGTGCCGAGGCAGACGTAACCTATTCCGGGTTTGGTTAGACCTACGCCAACCGCGCCGCACTGGTGATCGCCGCTTCCCATGATGAGAGGCGTGCCGACAGCCAGACCGGTCTTTTGTGCGGTCGCAGAGGTCACTTCGCCAATGCGGGTGCCCGCGGGTGCGGTCTTGACAAATTTGTCAATTTCCAGATCCCACATTTTGCACAGTTCGGGATCGAATTCGAACTTGTCGGCGTCGGTGATCTGGTACCAGCCGGAGTCTTCGTCGTTGTCGCAATAACCGTCTGCACCGTAGGCTTCGGCGACCAGCGCGTGGATGGTGTGGATCTTGTCAACCTTGTCCCAGATGTCGCGATGGTGCTTCTTGAACCATATCATCTTGGAAGAAGGCAGAATTGCGGAAATCGGGAATGCGCACTTGTTGTAGTGATCCATTTCCGACATACCGGCGGCGGCGATTCTCTCGCGCATCCAGTCGAACATTTCGACGCCGCGCATGTCCTGCCACATGATAATATCGTGCGGGAAAGAGCCGTCCTTAGCGCGCATAACCCAGCTGCTGCGCATCATCGTGAAGCTGACGGAGCCGACTTCTCTGGGGTCGATGCCGGTCTTGCGGATGGCATCCCTGGTTGACTGCTGGCAACCGTCGACGATTGCCTGTGGGTCGCACAGAACGATACCGGGCTTGGGGAACTGAAGTGGGTTGGCGACATACGCTCCGCCTACTTCGTTTCCCTTAAGATCGTAAATCACCGTGCGCGAGCCGGTGGTGCCTGCGTCGATTCCGATTACATAACGTGCCATTTCTTTTTCCTCCACATTTTTTGGTCTTGCTGTTGTGTTTTGCGTTATTTTGCTTTTCACTGTTTTGATTACAGTAAATATGCTAAGCGCCGCTCCCGTGCACATATGCAGAGTAACACTTAATTTTCGGAGTTTAATGGGGTTTTGGATGAATTAGGTTTTACCTGATGGTAAAGTAGGGTCGTTTAAGGCGTTAATTTCGCTTAATATAAAGGTGTTGCGCGTTTGCGGACGATTCCGCGAAAAGGCTATGATATGTTAAGGTTTGTTAGATTTGGCGCTTCGCGCTTAATTCAGCACGAAGCGCCTTGGGCAAAACAGGACAAAAATGGGTGTATCTTCCATCGGGCACTGTAGCCAAAGCCAGGCA
>CALNBC010000198.1 GCA_937874755.1 uncultured Clostridia bacterium | reverse complement strand
CCTTACCGTCAAGCTGGACGATGCAATCGAAACCTACGCAGACGTTTCGCTCAACCCGTCCACCCCCAACTTCGTGGGCACGCGCACGCTCAAGTCCGACCTGGTTGTAATTACTGTTGCCCCCGCCGCAGCCAAGGAACCCGCCAAAGAGGTCAAAGAGGCAAAAGACGCCAAAGAAGATAAGGACGACAAGGCGCCTAAGGAACCCGCCAAAGAGAGCAAGGATGACAAAGCCCTCGCGCCGCTCAAGGCGGTCGCCCCCGGCGATTTGCTTGCATCGGGCGGCAGCGCGGTAATCGCGCTCAATGGCGGCAGCGATGGCAAGACTCTGGGCGCAGGCCCCGGCGTGTACCTCGGCTCGGACAATGGCCCCGGAAAGCGCACGGCGCTGCAATCCTTCCTCGAGAACTCCGAATGCTCCATTATGGCTGTTCCGGGCGTTGTTGCCCCCGAAGTGCAGGCGGCGCTCATCGCCCAATGCGAAAACAAGAAGTCCTGCTTCGCCATACTGGACATCCCGATGGACAGAAAAAAGACCAACGACGTTGCCGAATTCCGCGACATGTACGACACGACCTACGCCGCCATCTACCACCCCTGGCTGGAAGTGTTCGACCCCCTCGCAAAGCGCAACGCCTACTTCCCGCCCTCCGGCGCGATGGCGGGCATCTACGCCCGCACCGACAACGAGCGCGGCGTGCACAAGGCGCCCGCCAACGAAATCGTGCGCGGCTGCACAGGGCTTTCCTGCAACTACAACGAAGGCGAGCAGGACATTCTCAACCCCAAGGGCATCAACCTCATCCGCGCATTCACCGGCAGGGGAATCCGCGTCTGGGGTGCGCGCACCATGAGCTCCAACGGCTTGTGGAAGTACCTCAACGTGCGCAGGCTGTTCATATTTGTCGAGGAGTCCATCAAGGCGAACACCAACTGGGTCGTATTCGAGCCCAACAGCGAAGTACTCTGGGGCAGGGTCACCCGCACCATCGAGATGTTCCTCGCCACCTGCTGGCGGGACGGCGCGCTGGCGGGCACATCCCCGTCCGAGGCGTACTTTGTCGAGTGCGGCCGCACCACCATGACGCAGGACGACATAGACAACGGCAGGCTCATCTGCAACATAGGCATCGCGCCCGTGAAGCCGGCAGAGTTCGTCATCTTCCGCATCACGCAGCACACCGCCTCCTCCGAAGGCTGACCCATTTAGTATGAAAGGACAGGAATACAATGGCTATCAATTATCCCTATAGAGTATTTCGGTATCAGGTCGAGATAGATGGGATCAGCCGCGCGGGGTTCTCGGAGGTTTCCGGCATGAGCTCCTCGGTTGACGCCATCGAGTACCGCGAGGGCGACGACCTGAGAAACACCCCCAGAAAGCTCGCCGGACTAACCAAGTTCGGAAACATAACCCTCCGTTGGGGCGTATCCGACGATTCGGACTTCCTCGAATGGGTCTATTCGGTCGCGCCCACCAATACAGCACCGCCCACAGGTCTGGTGCGCCACAACGTCACTATAACGCTTATTGACGACGCGGGCAGCCCGGGTCCTTCCTGGAACCTCATCAACGCGTGGCCGGTGAGCTACACGGTTCCCGACCTGAACGCAATGGGCGGCGAAGTCGCCATCCATTCGCTGGAGCTTTGCCACGAGGGTCTGGAGCATACCCCGGGCGGCGTGGCAGGCGAGCCCTCCGCTCTCTAAATTAATCCCAAATAGCCCGAAGCCGCGTACAGGCGGGAATTTCCGCCTGTACGAAGGCAGGGCGGGAGGAAAGCATGCAGACTGAGTTTGAATTCGTATTGCCCAAAGGCTATGTGGACGCCAACGGCGACCTGCACAAAAACGGCGTGATGCGCCTTGCCACCGCCGCAGACGAGATACTCCCCATGCGCGACCCCAAGGTGCAGCAAAACGCAAGCTACCTGTCGATTATTCTGCTCGCCCGCGTCATCACCAAGCTGGGCACGCTGTCCACAATCAACACCAGAATAATCGAGGGTCTGTTTACCATGGACCTCGCTTATTTGCAGGATCTTTACCAGCGCATCAACATGTCGGAAATGCCCTCATACAAGGCGAATTGCCCCCATTGCGGGCAGAGCTTCGAGGTGCCGCTAGATTTTTTATTGGGCTAGAGCTGGCTCTGTACCCCCAGAACCGGCTCTATCAGGAAATGGCGTTCCTAGGCTATTACATGCACTGGCCCCGCGAAGAGCTTATGAATCTCGACCATAGGGAACGCCGCCGCTGGTGCGGGGAAATTTCCGCCATCAACAAGACGCTCAGCGGCAACAAGAAGGGGTCTTTTGAATTCAAGTAAAAGGGAGGCAGCGCCGTGGCGAACATCGTGTATAAAGAGCCGTTCAAGGCGTTTCGCTTCCTCGTTGAGGTCGAAGGCGCGGGTCCGGTGGTCGTGGCGGCATTCGCCCAGTTTTCGGGGGTCAGGATGCGCACGCACACCGTGCAGGTGCGCTCTGGTTCGGACTATCGGGGCGTTGCGGGGCATGTGCCGGCGACCACCACATTCGAAAACGTAACCTTTACCAAGGGCGTAATAGGCGACAACGAGTTTTTGGACTGGATACTGTCCTGCGCCCCCGGCGCGGTTACGGCGCCCACAGGAATTAACAAGTACCGTACCCTAAACATCGTTGCGCTGGACGAGCGCGGCGAGAGGGGGATAGTCTGGTCGCTGCTCGACGCATTGCCCGTTTCCTACGAGCTGTCGTCGCTGGACGGCGGGCAGAGCGTAGTTATGTCCGAAACCATGGAGTTTGCGATTGCCGGCTTCAAGCGGGTGACGCAATCGCCTAAACCCTAGGCGCAAAGGAGGAGAGAACATGCCGCCGCTGGACTATGTGCCGAACACCTATTTTGAGGTATCCCTTGGCATACCCACGATGGGCATGAGCGGGTACTTTACCTCGGTCTCGGGGCTTTCGATGGAGTTTGAATACGAGACAATCAACGAGGGGGGAATCCCCTATCCGCGCCAATTCCTCAAGAACGTGGTTCCGCAAGTGCTCGTGCTCGAGCAGGGAACGGTGACCACCACCGACGGTTTTGCCGCCTGGGTGAACATGATTAAC
>CALNBC010000197.1 GCA_937874755.1 uncultured Clostridia bacterium | reverse complement strand
CTATTACAGTATAACAAAAAAGCCGCCTGTAGGCGACTTTTTTGACAAGCTGAGCCCGGCTGCCCAAGCCGGGCTTTTCTAAACTTCAAACACACTAAACGTTCAGTATGAACTTTTCTATCACATGGGCGACGCCATCCTCGTCATTAGAGAGTGTAACGTAATCCGCCGCAGCTTTGAATTCGGCATCGCCGTTGCCCATGGCAACGCCCAATCCTGCTATCCTGGCCATGCCCATGTCCAACTTTTCATCTCCTATGGCGATGACCTCCGAAAGGGGCATGGAGAGCATATCTGCAAGGCGCGCCATCGCGCTTTCCTTGCTAACACCCTTGAGAGAAACCTCTACGATATTCGTCCAGGATTTGCCATAGCTGTATTCGCTCATTTCCTTGCCGAGGCGCTCTAAGCATAGTTCGATTTCTCCAGGCTCCAACTCAGTGAAAACCATGGCCTTGCAACAGTCCGTTATTTCTTCCTTTTCAAAATCTACTGGATAGTTTGGCGTCTTGAAGAGGTCTACGTAAAACTCCACCCCCAGGCTCCCGGGGGCATGATAAAAGCTCCCGTCGTGGGAAACGGCAAGGCAGCCATAGCCGTATCGGGCGGCGAAACGCGCACATTCGCGGACTTCATCAATGGAAAATGAAATATGAATCTTCTCGTCGTTCTTCGCAGCTTGCCAAACTGAGGCTCCGGAACCTGCAATAACATACGGGTCTTTCAAGCGCAACACCGACAGCAGTCCCTCGATAGACACATAAGGGCGCGCAGAGGCGATGACTATCTTTACCCCCGAATCCTCGGCTGTCCGAAGTGAATTTATAGTTTTTTTGTTATTATCTGGCTGCTGTTGAGAAGGGTACCGTCAACATCCACGGCGAGCATTCTGTACATTAGTACCTCCGATTTCGTCGTTGTGCATATCTAAAATCCTGTAAAGATAAAATACTAACTGTTGCGCGGCGGTATCCAAGGGCGCGAACAGCGCAATGCCGAGATTTTTGACGCCCCCAGTTGTTGAATATAAATGCAAATATCGTGCATAGTTTGCATCAGACTGGATGCCGAAAAGCCACAAACCGTTTTGAGTTTTATAGAGAGTACCACAAAGAACGTTTATAGGCAACGGCACAAGGCGAATAACTTCGCGAAAAATAACACAAAACCCGCCGATTTGGTATTTAGCCGAATAAGACATCTGCTGAGGTCATATATCGTAACAAAGACTGTTGTCGGAATGTAGAGGAAGATGTTTTTGTATTATGACGTATTGACACATTGGTAAAGGAAAGTTATACTATGTTTGAGAAGCAAAGGCTTTGGCACTTTGCTATCAGAATTGTTGCAAAAATACGAGAATTATTCACATATTTATCATACGAGCTGGTACATTAACTACGGAATCACTAATAAAAATACATATTGCGCTTTTTTCCGGCGCAGAGAAAAGAGGACGAGTATGGATTTGGGTCTTAAGGGAAAGGTAGCCGTCGTTGTGGGGGGATCCAGCAACATCGGGCGCGCTTGCAGTCTGAGGCTGGTGGAAGAGGGGGCCAACGTCGTTATCGCATATTCCAGCAACGACGAAAAAGCCAAAGCGAGCCTTCAGGATATGATTTCTGCAGGCGGCGAGGGTTGTGCTTACTCTTATAAGTGCGACGTGACCCAAGAAGATGAAGTAGATTCCCTGTTCAAATTTGCCATCGAAAAATTCAACACTGTCGATATTCTTATTTATTCCGCGATGCTTTGGCCTACAAATAAAGTTATAGACATGCCGCTGGACGAATGGAACCGCACGCTTGAGATAAACCTCACCGGCGTGTTCCTCACCAACCGCTGGCTCTGCAAATACTGGATAGATAATAACAAACCCGGCAAGATTATGAACTTCTCCTCTCAAGCCGCGTTCAAGGGCTCGACCACCTTCCACGCTCATTACGCAGCCGCAAAGGCTGGCGTGGTCGCTTTCACCGTTTCCCTTGCGAAGGAAGTCGCAAAATACGGCATACTCGTCAACTCAGCCGCTCCCGGCATGACTGTTTCACCGGGTTCAATGTCAGAAGAAAGAATGGAATATTACAAAACCCGCATTCCCATAGGTCGCTGCGGCACCCCCGCTGAAATGGCGGATATCATAACGTTCCTCGTTTCACCCAGGAACTCCTATATGCTCGGCGCTTGCGTGGACGTGAGCGGCGGTATGCTCTGCCGTTAATAACGGCGAGTTACTCGGTATATTGCGCCGCTTTCGGCGTTATACAATAATCAATTACGAAAGGCATAGCGAATCATGAAGACACTCATAATAGGTGACGCCTATATCAGCAGCAAGGACATGCGCAAGGGATTCGAGTCTTGGGAAGCGCGCGGCGTCGAGCTCGTCGACCACCAGTGGGATCAGAACGGGATGGACATATCGAACATCAACCTTCTGCTCGAGCAGAACGGTCCTGAAGCGGTGGAAATTTCCAAAGAGATAGTCGACCTTTGCCGCGATGTTGACGTCATCATCACCCAGTTCTGCCCCATAAATAGCAAGGTGATTGAAGCTGCCAAGAAGTGCGTCGCGGTCGGCACACTTCGCGCAGGAGTCGAGAACATCAACGTCGATCTGATGACCGAAAAGGGCATAATGGTTTTTAACAACGCCGGGCGTAATGCGGAAGCCGTCGCCGATTTTACCATAGGCATGATGCTGGCGGAATACAGGAACATCGCCAGGAGTCACGCCGCGGTCAAGGCCGGATGGTGGCGCAAGGATTACGTTAACAAGGCGTACTCACCGGACTTTGCTGGGTTGACCACCGGTATCGTTGGTTTTGGAATGGTCGGGCAGCTCGTCGCAAAGAAGCTCGCCGGATTTGACCAGCGCCTGCTCGCTTACGATGCATATCCGGATTACGAGGCCGCGAAGCAGTACAACGTCGAGTTTGTCACTCTCGAAACCCTGATGAAGGAGTCCGACATTATTTCCGTCAACTGCCGCCTAGTACCCGAAACTTACCACATGGTAGGCGAAAAGGAACTCGCCCTCATGAAACCTACCGCCATCATAGTCAACACCGCCCGCTCCGGGCTTATAGACGAGGGAGCCCTCTACGAAGTGCTCAAAGCCAAGAAAATCGGCGGCGCCGCGCTGGACGTTTTCGACGAGGAGCCCACCACCATTGACTACCGCATGATTGCGCTGGACAATTGCACCGTCGCCAGCCACATGGCGGGCACGACCGTACATGCCATGAGCCGCTCCGCGCTTCGCCTAGCCAACCACATGTCCAATCTATTCGACGGGGTCGCCCCCAAGACTTGGATTAACCGCGGCAAGGTAGAGCTTAAGAAGCTCGTTCCCTGAACAATAAACTGATTTCTGTTTGACCTGGATGCGGAGGAAAACCTCTGGGAGCCAAGGAGAGCATTGAGAAGCGGATCCA
>CALNBC010000196.1 GCA_937874755.1 uncultured Clostridia bacterium | reverse complement strand
GCGTGTGATCAGCAATGCGGACAGAGTCGAGCAGGTGCTCGTCATATTATTCGACAACGCGATCAAGTTTACGCCCGGGGGCGGAACAATTACCCTTTCTGCCGATGTTCAGCAGGAGTGCGTTGTCGTCTCGCTTTCCGATACAGGTTGCGGCATCTCCAAAGCCGATTTGCCCCATGTTTTTGACAGGTTTTACAAAGTAGACTCCGCCCATGCCCAAAACGGCACAGGACTTGGTCTTTCCATCGCCCAGGAAATCATAACGCGACTGGGTGAGCGCCTTTGGGTCGAAAGCAAGCAAGGCGAAGGTGCAACCTTCCGCTTTACCCTGAAACGAGCTATCGAGCGCGAGAACGATTCTTCCGACGATACTCAGTCGAGGTGATATTTATGACTTCCACATCCTTACCTTCGGTGCTGGTACTGGTTACCAACCAGGCCAGTTGCGAACGGCTTATCCACGCCGGCTCCTCTCTAAAGGAGGAAGGTCAGGCGGTGCGCGTGTTGAGCATTCAGCCCCGTTCCGAAGCTCCGACGCATTCCAAAACCATGGAGCACCTCTTTAGCGTAGCTTCATCCATAGGGGCGGATATGGCGATTTATTACAGCGATTCCCCTTTGGAGACCACAAGGATGTATATAAGGCGGTATGACATCAGGCAGATAGTTGTCGGCAATAATCCTGCCGGAAGCAGCCTCTTTATAACCGAGCTGCACAACGCCTTTCCCGAGTTATCCATCGTAGTCGTCATGCCGGACAGCTCCACGAAGACGCTCTAAGCAATCCCAAGAGAAGGTTTTGTTTATTGACCAAAATCACGCAATAAGACCTATCTCCAAGTTTGGCTGGGAGATAGGTCTTATTTGTCTATGGCGTTTTCTGCGAGCCTTTCGGATAATCGGTGGACTTTCAGATAATCAGCATAGCATCACCAAAGGAAAAGAACCTGTATTTCTCGTTTACGGCATGCTCATATACCGAGAGCATTTCCTCCCTTGAGCAAAGGGCGGAAACGAGCATCAACAGTGTTGATTCGGGCAGGTGGAAGTTGGTAATAAGCGAATCCACAGCCTTGAACTTGTATCCCGGCGTTATAAATATATTCGTCCATCCCCTACCGGGATGGATTGCGCCCGTTTCGTCCGCCACCGTTTCCAGCGTGCGGCAACTGGTCGTCCCGACGCAGACAATCCGTCCACCCGAGGCACGGCAGTCGTTTATTTCTTTGGCGTTCTGCTCGCTTACCTCGTAATACTCCGAGTGCATATGGTGCTCGGAGACATCCTCCACCTTTACCGGTCGGAAGGTTCCGAGACCGACATGCAACAGAACTTCGACAATTTTGACGCCCTTTTGCTCGGCTTTTTGCAAAAGCTGCGGCGTAAAATGCAACCCCGCAGTGGGAGCGGCGGCGGAACCTTCCTCTTTAGAATAGACAGTCTGATAGCGCTCCGGATCGCTGAGTTTCTCGGTAATGTAGGGCGGGAGCGGTATCTGCCCTATGCGATCCAGCACTTCTTCCCAGATGCCATCGAACTCGAAGCGCACTATGCGCCCTCCGTCCTGCGTATTCCCTTCTACAACGGCGGTCAACTCGCCGCCTCCGAAGGAGAATCGCGCGCCTGTTTTCGCACGTCGCCCGGGTTTTACCAGGGTTTCCCAGCGGGTTTCGTCCAACCTTTTTAAAAGCAGGAATTCCATCGCACCGCCCAGCTTGCCCTCATCGGTTACGCGTGCGCCTATGAGCCGCGCCGGAATGACCCTAGTGCGGTTGATGACGAGGCAATCTCCCTCTTTCAGAAAGCTTAGAACATCGGGAAAAATCCCGTCCCTTATACTCTTTTTCGAGCGGTCATAAATCAGTAGCCTTGAGCCGTCCCTGCACTCTGCCGGGTGCTGGGCTATAAGCTCAGGGGGAAGGTTGTAATAAAAATCGCTTGTCTTCAAAATTTCCCTCAAAACATGGTTATGGGCGGGTGCAAACCCGCCCTTTTTGTTATAAACTCAGTCCAGAAAGTCCTTCAGCTTTTTGCTCCTGCTCGGGTGGCGGAGCTTGCGCAATGCCTTCGCCTCGATCTGGCGTATGCGCTCCCTGGTGACGTTGAATTCTCGGCCGACTTCTTCTAGCGTGCGCGCCTTTCCATCATCCAATCCGAAGCGCAGGCGAAGCACCTTTTCCTCCCTGGGGGTCAGCGTGTCCAGTACGTCTATCAGTTGCTCCTTCAAGAGGGCAAACGCGGCAGCTTCCGCAGGGGCGGGGGCATCCTCGTCGGGTATGAAATCGCCGAGATGGCTGTCTTCCTCTTCGCCGATGGGCGTCTCCAGAGAAACGGGTTCCTGGGCTATCTTGAGAATCTCGCGAACCTTCTCTTCGGTTATTCCCATCGCTTCGGCAATTTCGTCCGGCTGGGGTTCGCGGCCTATTTCCTGAAGGAGCTGGCGGTGCACCCTTATTAGCCTGTTTATCGTTTCGACCATGTGCACAGGGATTCTGATGGTGCGCGCTTGGTCCGCTATTGCCCGGGTAATAGCCTGGCGTATCCACCATGTGGCATAGGTGGAGAATTTGAATCCCTTCCTGTAATCAAACTTGTCCACCGCCTTGATGAGTCCCAGGTTGCCCTCCTGAATGAGGTCGAGGAACAACATGCCGCGACCCACATAGCGC
>CALNBC010000195.1 GCA_937874755.1 uncultured Clostridia bacterium | reverse complement strand
AGGTGTTCCCCTTGCCTGCGGCGACGATCACGCAGGAAAGCAGCGCAAAAACCGCGAACGCGCCACCCACGATGTGGGAAACCATGTTGAATATTTCTTCGGCGCGGGTGTAATTCGGCAAAGCCCTTTCCGCGAGGGGAGTACGATTCATAGCTGTCCTTTCTGTATTTAGTATTATTAGTACATTTTTCATATATGTTGCTACCTATAATCATAACATAAGTGCTTTTAGCTTGGCAACCGGCTCACATTTCCAAAATGAGCGGAGCAACATTATATGATTCTTCGACTGCAAAAGTGCTGTTTGGGCGTTTAATCGACCCAGCGTTGAGGCACAATAATAAAGCGTACAATTTTCTATTGTCTTAGAAAACGCTATCAAGGAGGATCTTATGAAGAATACCGCAAAGCTGCTCGCCCTCGTGCTGGCAGCTACCCTCGTCCTCACTACCTTGGGCGGCTGCACCCGCAACACCGAACCGGATGATGTGTCTCCCTCGCCGGGAGTGCACAGCGCGTCTCCCTCGCCGGGAGTGCATAGTGCGTCGCCATCGCCGGGAGTGCACAGCGCGTCTCCCTCGCCAGGAGTGCACAGCGCGTCGCCATCGCCGAGCATGAACGGCGCGTCTCCGTCTCCCTCGCCGGGCTAAACCTATTCGCCCGAAGGCGACCCTAGTTCTGCACTGCAGAACTAGGGTCGCCTTTTTGCTTGCGATGCGTTCAAACTAAGCCAGCAGGTAAATGACCAGCGCATATGTTCTTAATCTGTGAACTCAAGATCATAGAAAATAACCCCCAACTTTTAAACCCGTGTTTTGATATATATACCCTTTACATCTCTATTTTTAAAACTCTATAGCAATATTGCAATCATTTTTCCGAGTTGGAATCACTCCTTGGGAACAAAGACTGCGTGCCGCTCAAATGGGCGCAGGTAGAATATTGCTATCGCTCACCCATTACAGCATATACTACAAGTGTAAAACTTAAAAGCAGCCCATGTAAAAACTGCGGATTGCGCCTTATCAGAAAGCGAGGGGGCAACCCCGACTTTGAATGCCGTAAGGAGCTGACGCAATCCTCTTTCGTATTCTATAATAAATGCGCCAATATAATACAATGAGCAGATTATTTCAATTCAACATAGTGCATCCCAGGAGGAATAATATGGACGCTTTTTTCGCCGCAATGAAGGATGAGTATATCGACCTTGCGACCAAGGTCACAGCTTTTCGCTCTTTCCCGGGGGAGGAGCAGCCCCTTGCGGACTTCTTTTTGAAGGAGTTCGACATCATGGGCGCCGAAACCTTCCGCGACGGCGCGGGGAACGTAGTCGCGGTGCTGCGCGGCGGCGAAGGCCCCCACATCATGCTCAACGGGCATCTGGACGTCGTACCCGAGGGCGAGCAAAAGAACTGGGAACCGTATTCCCCCTTCGAGGCAACGTTCGAGGAGGGCGAGCTCATCGGCAGAGGACTTGCCGACCTGAAGGGCGGGCTGTGCGCCCAGTTTTTCGCTTTTCGCCAGTTCGTGCGCGCCGCCAAGAATGGCTTGGAATTGCCAGGCGACCTCGTATTCTCCCTCGTCACGATGGAGGAAAATGCCGAGAGCATGGGCATGGAGTACCTTTTCGATGTTACCATGAAGGAGCACGACCTAAAGTGCGACCTGGTCTACCTCTGCGAGCCCACGAACGGCAACCTCGCCCTCGGGCATAGAGGGAAGGTCGAGCTGGTGGTGGATGTGTTCGGCAAGACCGCCCATTCCAGCCGCCCAAAGGACGGCATTTCCGCCATAGAAAAGGCGATTCCCGTGCTGAACGCCGTGTACGACGGTTTCGGCGACCCTGCGGACAGTCACCCCCAGCTCGGCGAGAGCGCGATGACGGTGACCGATATGCACATTCGCCCGGGCGGGCTTTCGATGATACCCGACCTTTGTAAGATATTCATAGACAGGCGGTACACGCCCCCAAAGACGACTGCGGACTGCATCGAGCAGATAGAGGCCTTCATACAAAGGCAACGCGCGAGGGACAAAGACTTTGTTGCCAAGGTCTACCCGAGGACTACCCAGCGCACCTGCTACACGGGTTATGCGAAAGACATGGAGCGCAAGCACCCCGCGTGGATTACCGAGCGCGACAATCCCTTTGTAATAAGCTCCTTCGAAGCGCTGCGCTCCGTCGGTCAGCAGCCCAAGGAAAGCTACTGGAACGCGGGTACGGACGGCAGCGTGACCAAGGGCGTGCACAAGATACCTACCATAGGATATTCCACCGCGCAGGAGCGCTGGGCGCACCAGCCCAAGGAGAGGGTGAACGTTCAAAGCATGCTCGAGTGCATATGCTGCGATGCTCTGCAAGGTTTACGGAATATCGCAAAGGGACATTCGGGATTGAGCGGCGTATAGGCAGACTGGTTTTACCCGCGTGCGATACCGCGATTTTAGGGAAGAGAGATGTGCAATATCCGCCGAAGCCCCGCAACCGCAGGGCTTTTTGATTTTAAGATTTCTATTGCAGGGCGGAATGGCGGGCAGTGTTGGCATAAAAAAGGACTCCCCGCCCAGGGAGTCCCAGCTTGTCAAAAAAGTCGCCTACAGGCGGCTTTTTTGTTATACTGTAATAGGGAGATCGGAAGAGCACACGTCTGAACTCCAGTCACGTG
>CALNBC010000194.1 GCA_937874755.1 uncultured Clostridia bacterium | reverse complement strand
AGTCACACCCTTGGGCAACAATGTGGATGCATTTTGGAGTGGTATTAAGGATGGCAAGTGTGGCATCCGCCCTATTGCGGGCTATGACGCGTCTGCCCAAAAAGTCAAGCTCGCCGCCGAGGTCGACCTTGACCCAAAGGATCACCTGACCGGCTCCGAAGCGCGGAAGATGGACCGCTTCGCGCTATTTGCGCTGGTAGCGGGTCGCGAAGCGCTGAAGGACAGCGGTATCGACGGTCAGAATGTCGACCTCGATCGCTGTGGGACGCTTATATCCTCGGGTATAGGGGGGCTTTCCTCCATCGTTCGGGAACAGGAGCGCGGTTCGGAGCGGGGATTCGACCGAGTTTCGCCCTTCTTTATACCGATGTCAATTTCCAACATGGCCGCCGGAAGGCTCGCCATTGAGTCCGGCTTCAGGGGGTATTGCTCCTGCGTTGTTACAGCGTGCGCCGGAGGAACCAACGCCATCGGGGACGCCATGCGTATGATACGCCACGGATACAGCGACATTATGCTCTGCGGTGGCACCGAAGCCGCCACCATTCCCCTTGCCATCGGGGGGTTCACCTCCATGCGGGCATTGCACGACGGCGAAGACCCCAACCGCGCCTCCATACCCTTTGATGCGGAGCGCAGCGGGTTTGTGCTCGGGGAAGGTGCCGGAATACTCGTGCTCGAAGAATACGAGCACGCAAAAAATCGCGGCGCCAAGATATACGCTGAGATTGCGGGCTACGGCGCCACCTGCGACGCGTACCACATCACCGCCCCCGAGCCGGAGGGCTATGGTGCGGCACAGGCCATGAAGCTGGCACTGGAGGACGCGGGCATCGCACCATCGGGCGTAGACTACATCAACGCCCACGGAACATCCACCGATTTGAACGACAAGACGGAAACCACAGCTATCAAAAAGGTTTTCGGCGAGTATGCCCCGCACATTCCCGTCAGCTCGACTAAGTCCATGACAGGTCATATGCTTGGAGCCGCCGGCGGCATCGAGGCTATAGTTTGCATTCTCGCGATTCAAAATGGCTTTGTTCCTGCGACTATAAACTACAAGACTCCCGACCCCGAATGCGACCTCGATGTCGTTCCGAACGTCGGCCGGGAAGCTAAAGTCGGCCGTGCGATGTCCAATTCGCTAGGGTTTGGCGGGCACAACGCCACTTTGGTCTTTTCGAAACTGGGGGAATAAATATGATGCTTACGATAGAACAAATCAAGGAAATACTGCCTCATCGCTACCCTTTCTTGCTGATAGACGGGGTGGATGACTATGTACCCGGCAAATGGGCTAAAGCATATAAATACGTTTCTCCGGACGATGAAATTTTTAAGGGACACTTCCCGGAATATCCGGTATTGCCCGGCGTTCTCATAATCGAAGCGCTGGCGCAAACCGGCGCGATCGCCACGCTTTCCCTACCCGAAACCCGCGGTAAATTAGCGCTTTTCGGCGGCATCAAGGATGCGCGTTTTTACCGCCAGGTGCGCCCGGGCGACAAGCTCGAGCTCGAATGCGAAATCACCAGGGTGCGCGGAACAGTGGGAGTAGGAAGCGGAATCGCCTCGGTTGACGGAATCAAGGTTTGTAGCGCAAAGATTACCTTCGCATTAGTGGACAACATCGATGCAGCACGTTGAATCCCTGGCACAGCACCCAATACGAGCCGCAGAAGCAAACGACAGTCAAGAAACAAGCGCGTGCACAGCGTATCGCCCGATTCCCTGGAGGGTTTATGTTATGTTGGAGATATCATTTCGACGGGTTTACACCAAATTCAAACTGAATTTTTACAAGAGTATATTCAGCCGTTTTGAAACGCGGGAAGCAAGCCTCACCGCGGTGGAAACCTTCTGTGTCGAAGTGATCCACGCCCTTAAGGCGCCCACTATCAGCGAGTTCGCCAATTTTGTGGACATTTCGCTTCCTAACGCCACGCACAAAGTCCAGAGCCTTATAAAAAAGAAATACGTCATCAAGGAGCAATCCACCACCGACAAGCGGGAAAGCATACTCAAGGTGACCGACAAATTTTATAAGCTGTACAATGTCAGCGACATATATATAGGCACTGTCATGGGCAGAATCCGCGAGCGCTTTTCACCCGAAGAAATCACTGTGCTGGAAAGAGTACTAAAGGTGATGGAATCCGAGCTGATGCCGGAAATAGCGATTCCCACGGAATAACGACTATTTCATGACTACTGTTAACGGGGCTGGATTCGTCGGTCCCGTTTTTTGAGGAATTAGATGGAAAACGCCAAGAAATCCTCTGCTTTGAAAAGCGAACTACTCTCCCGCCTGCAAGACGTCAACCGTTTTTCGCTGGAGGTTCACGAGGATATAGGCTCAACCAACGACCGCGCAAAGGCGCTTGGGGAATCCGCCGCCCCTTCCAATACCGCCGTCGTAGCCCTTTCGCAAAGCAAGGGGCGGGGGCGCTTGGGTCGCGGTTTTTACTCCCCCTTGGGTGGAATTTACCTCTCGCTTTTGTTGCGTCCGAGCTGCGATGCGTCCTGCGCCGGGCTTTTCACCGCCGCTGCCGCGGTTGCGGTCTGCCGCGCAATAGGTGAGTTGTGCGATCTTCAGTGCCAAATCAAATGGCCGAACGACATCATCTATGACGGCAAAAAAGCGGGCGGAATACTGACGGAGGCAAAGCTCAATCAACAGGGGCGGTTTGAGTACATGGTAATCGGGGTTGGGTTGAACCTGTATGCACCCGTAGAAGGATTCCCACCGGAGCTACAGGATGCTACCGCGCTGTTTGGCAATAATAAGTCCGCACCTTCCTACGCTGAAGCCGCCGCGAAGTTGCTGGAGTCGCTAGACGAGCAACTTGCCGAAATACCTGATGCTGGTTTTCTTTCGGAATACCGCGAGCGCAGCATGCTCATTGGCAGGAGTATCTCCGCGATTAAGGGTGGTCAAAAGGTAGCCGCAACTGCTCTTTGCATAGACGAAGCCGCCAGACTCATCGTAGGCTATCCCGACGGAACCGAAGAAGCATTGCTCAGCGCGGAGGTAAGCATACGTGAAAACGGCAGATAACAAGGCCTTTACTGTGCGCAACTATGTGCTGTGCGCGCTGTTTGCCGCGTTGATAGCTGTAGGCGCATTTTTGCGCATACCCGTCCCCCTTGTGCCCTTTACTATGCAGCTTCCCTTTGTGTGCCTCGCGGGGCTGCTGCTCGGTTCGCGCCAAGGCGCATTTTCGGTATTCATATACGTTTTTGCGGGACTGATCGGGTTGCCTGTATTTACCCAGGGCGGCGGACCGGCGTACGTGCTCCAGCCTACCTTCGGGTATTTACTGGGCTTCATACCCGCGGCGTGGCTAACCGGCATGTTGGTGGAAAAAGGAAATTACACAGCATGGAGTATTTTTGGCTCATCTGTCGCTGGGATACTTGTCGCTTACGCCTTTGGCATCGCGTATTATGTGGTGCTTGCCAAAACGGTGCTGCTTATCCCCCTCGACCCCGGAAAAATCTTTGTGGTATTCTTCTTGAACACAATAGGCGGCGACCTTTTTAGCGCGGCGTTATTGGTGCCCGTCGCAAAGCGCGTCAGATTGGCACTTCGGGCGGCATAGCATAGAATTTTCCTTCTCCCCGCAGTTTAATTTTTAAACTGCGGGATTTTTGACTGCTTATTAATCGAGCTCGCAAATTGCATCATCATTCAAACGCCAAACCCGCCATAGTCTTATTAAGGGAGGATGATGCCATGCTTGATTTGTTGCTCTTTTTAAAGGACATTTTCTTTTTTGCCGCGTACATTTCTTCCGGCAGTTCCTTTCCCGACCCGCTTTCCCAGGAAGAGGAAAAGAAAGCTATCGACGCCATGCTCAACGGCGACGAAGAAGCCCGCGCCAAGCTCATCAGTCACAATCTTCGGCTCGTGGCTCACGTCGCGAAGAAGTTCATCACGCCTGAAATCGACATGGACGACCTGATCTCTATCGGGACAGTAGGGCTAATTAAGGCTGTTTCTACCTTCGATCCCGGCAAGGGCGCGGCTCTGGCAACTTATGCTGCGCGCTGCATCCAGAACGAAATACTTATGTCGCTGCGCGCAGGCAAAAAGAAGAAAAGAGAGGTTTCCTTCAACGCGACCATAGGCACGGACAACGAAGGCAACGAAATGACGCTCGTCGATATAATGGGGACGACTGCCTCAATGGTGCCTGACGAGGTGGAAAAAAACATCGATATCCGCAATATGCTCGCCTCGGTAAACTCCTGTCTTTCCCCTCGGGAAAGGGCGGTCATCACGCTCCGCTATGGCCTTACTAATCGCCCCTGCCTGCCCCAAAGAGAGGTCGCGGAAATACTTGGCATTTCCCGCTCTTACGTTTCGCGCATAGAAAAGAGAGCGCTAAGTCGCCTCCTCGAGGCTATGAAGAAGTAACGCTCAAAGAATTTTCGCTCAGCCATGTTCAGCCCTGCTTTTTTGTTTGTTCTAAAAAGGCGAATGGCAGGGCTTCTGTCAAATCGGTCGCGGTCATGGAGTGCTCACCTAAGTTAGCGGCGCATATATCCCCCGCCCGTCCGTGCAGCCAGACCGCATTAGGAACCGCCTGCTTTTCAGGGAGCACGCACAAGAGCGCGGCGATTGTGCCGGCGAGGACGTCCCCCGTTCCCCCCTTTGCCATGCCCGGATTCCCTGTGGTGTTTATAAATACCACCCCGTCCGGAAAGGCTGTAATGGTTCTGTGCCCTTTCAGTACGACGGTGCAGCCCGATTCA
>CALNBC010000193.1 GCA_937874755.1 uncultured Clostridia bacterium | reverse complement strand
GACCTACTCGCGCAAGACCGACTCCCGGGCGCTGAACGCGCTCTCCCAGATAGCCCAAAGCGCCGCGAAGTTCAGCAGCGACATTCGACTTCTCGCCCACCTTAAAGAGGTGGAGGAGCCCTTCGAGAAGGAGCAGATAGGCTCCTCGGCGATGGCGTACAAGCGCAACCCCATGCGCAGCGAACGCATGGCGAGCCTTGCGCGCTACGTTATCACAGACGCGCAAAACGCTGCGTTCACCGCGGCTTCCCAATGGTTTGAACGCACGCTGGACGATTCCGCCAACAAGCGCATTGCCGTTGCCGAGGCTTTCCTGGCAACTGACGCGGTGCTGGCTCTTTATCAAAACGTCGCTTCGGGGCTGGTGGTGTACGAAAAGGTGATAAACGCCCATCTGACCGCCGAACTGCCCTTTATGGCGACCGAGAATATACTCATGGACGCCGTCAAGCGCGGGGGGGACAGACAGGAACTCCACGAGCGCATAAGGCAGCACAGCGTTAAGGCCGCCCGCATGGTCAAGGAGGAAGGGAAGCCGAACGATCTCGTCGAAAGAATAGCGTTGGATTCCGCCTTCGGCATGACCGAGCAGGAGATTAGAGAGAGCCTGCACCCGGAAAACTTCATAGGTTGCGCGGCATTGCAGACCGAGGAATTTATCGATGGCGTAGCGCTCCCCAGGCTGAAAGGGTACGACGCGCCCGAAGGCGAAGCGAATATCAACATTTAGTTGTTTTCAACTGTTCAGGCGAAACTAAAGGAACGGCGAATGCGCTGTTCCTTTTGTTGGCTATTATAGCATTCACTTGTATTTTTATAACCATTGCAAAGTAGGGAGAAAGGCGCGAGAACATCTCGATTCCCCAGCAAAACTGACCGTTATTAACTCGATTATATCGCTGTTTTGAATTGCCGCCCGCCCGCCGCAAACCTGAATAATAATACGGATTTTGTTGCTTATGCCGCCCTCTGCATTTATAATGAGATTCTGTGTACTCTAGGGGTAAACTCCCCGACGACTGCGCGATTGCGCGGCACAATCCACCATAAAGGAGAAATGCAATGCTTTGGAACGGCAAAGGGCTGACCATCGGCGATCTTAAATCGAGATTGCCTATCATACAGGGCGGCATGGGGGTGGGTATCTCCCTTAGCGGGCTCGCCTCGGCTGTAGCTAACGCGGGCGGAATAGGCGTTATTTCGGCGGCGGGAATCGGTATGCTGGAGAAGGACTTTTCCACCAACTTTCTCGGGGCAAACATAAGGGCGCTCAAGGAAGAAATCCGCAAGGCGCGGGAGAAAACCAAGGGCATACTCGGCGTCAACATCATGGTGGCGATGAGCAACTTCGCCGAACTGTTGAAGGCATCCATCGAAGAGAAAATAGACGTCATATTCGCGGGCGCGGGTATGCCGCTGACCCTGCCGTCGTTCTTGGACGAGCAGGCGCACACCAAGCTCGTACCCATCGTTTCATCTGCGAGGGCGGCGGGTCTTATCGCCAAAAGATGGTTCGACAAATTCAACTATGTGCCAGACGCGGTGGTCGTCGAGGGACCGCTGGCGGGCGGTCACTTGGGGTTCAGTCAGGAGCAGATTAACGACCCCGATTACAAGTTAGAAAAAATAGTGGTCGAAGTCGTAGATGAAGTCAAAAAGATAGAAGATAAGTCCGGCAAGGGCATACCCGTCATCGCCGCCGGTGGCATTTATACGGGCGCGGATATATACAAGTTCATCAAGCTAGGCGCTTCGGGAGTGCAAATGGCTACGCGCTTCGTGACCACCGACGAATGTGACGCGTCCAACGCCTTCAAGCAAACCTATATAGATTGCAGGGAGGAGGACATTGGCATAATCAAAAGCCCTGTCGGAATGCCGGGAAGGGCGATAGTCAACGACTTTATTGCAGACGTCAACAAGGGGAACAAAAAGCCGTACAGATGCCCCTACCACTGCATTACCACCTGCAAGGAGGAGTCCAGCCCGTATTGCCTCTCGCTGGCGCTCATGAGCGCGAAACAGGGCAGGCTGAAAAACGGGTTTGCCT
>CALNBC010000192.1 GCA_937874755.1 uncultured Clostridia bacterium | reverse complement strand
GATGGCAACAAGGGAGAACGAAGGTTAGTTGTTGTACATGTAACGTCCGCCGGTGACGTCCACCGTGATGCCGGTTACGTAGTTGCTCTCTTCGGAAACGAGGAACATGACAGCCCCGGCGATGTCCTCAGGGGTGGCCTTGCGCCCCATGGGAATGGCGGCGAGCATCTTCTCAATGCTCTTGGGATCGGCGGTCGCCGTAAGAGGTGTATCGGCAGGTCCCGGGCAGATGGCGTTGGCGCGGATATTCTGCTTGCAAAAATAGTTCGCGCAGTACTTGGTGAGACCGATAACGCCCGCTTTTGCCGCGGTGTAATGCGCACCGGACCATGTGCCGCCGCTGCGCCCTGAGGTTGAAGAAATATTTACTATCCTTCCGCCGCCGCTCTTGATAAAATAAGGGTGAGCAGCACGAATGCAGCGGAACACGCCGCTCAAGTTGATGTTGATGACGAAATTCCACTCTTCGTCCGTGCATTCGGGAAGCTGGGTATAGCGGGATACCGCTGCGCCATTGACCAGTATATCCAGCCTGCCGGTCTTGTCGAACACTTCCTTGAAAGCCGCGTCCACGGAAGCCGTGTCGCCGATGTTTACGTGCACCGCAAAGGCATTGCCGCCGGCATCGGTTATCATTTTTACAGTTTCAGCGTTATTGGCGTCGTCCATGTCCATGCATGCTACGGTCGCGCCGTTAAGTGCAAGTTCCAGCGCAATGCCGCGATCCAGTCCGGAAGCTGCGCCGGTCACTACCGCTACGTCGCCTTTTAGTCTTTGGCTCTTCATAACTTGTTGCTCCTCCTGATGGGTTATATAAGTGGTGAGTTAAATAAAGGATTGGGATAGATGGGTAAGCTTCATCAGTTCGAGGCTGATAGAGTGAATATATCATTACATGTATAACATGTCAACAGTTAAATTATGAATTTTGCGATTTTTATCCTGAATTTCAGGTCTATTTTGAAAATATACGCCTGACCTGTTGACTTCGACCGCCTTTGATTGTATAACAAGTAGTATGATGCTATCAATCACTTGCACTACTTCTTTAACGAACATCATACTTTATAACGAACCAGGAGGAATACCCATGATGCAATATAAAAACCTGTTTTCCCCCTTGAGGGTGGGCAGAACGATGCTTAAAAACCGATTGGTTATGTCTCCGATGGGCACGCAGTTCTGCAACGCGGACGGCACTGTGTCCGAGACCATGCGTTCCTATTATCAAAAGCGTGCCGAAGGCGGCGTAGGTCTGATTATACTCGAGTACGGCTCCGTCGACCAGCCCAACGGAATGGGCGGGGTAGTCCAGTTCGACCTTTCAAAGGATACGGATATTCCCGGGCTTTTTGCCCTCGCCCATTCGGTCAAGCCCTTCGGAACG
>CALNBC010000191.1 GCA_937874755.1 uncultured Clostridia bacterium | reverse complement strand
CTGAGGTCAATACCGCGCCGTCCGGATGCAAAAACGGTTCCAGAGAGGGCAAGAGTTCAATAATTACATCCGCTATAATATTCACCATTATGAGGTTTGCCCGCTTTGAAGGCACCCTCCCCGAAAGCAGGTCGCCATGCTCTGCCCGCACTATGCTTGAAACCCCGTTTAAGGCGATATTCGCCTGTGCTGATTCGACGGCGACTGCGTCCCTATCGATAGCGAGCACTTGTGACGCGCCAAGTTTTGCTGCGGCTATGCCGAGTATGGCGGTGCCGCAGCCTATGTCTATACATGTGTCGCCGGTTTTTATCATGTCGTCCATCATGTTAAGACACATTCGCGTGGTCTCGTGTGTGCCTGTGCCGAACGCCATGCCCGGATCGAGCTCAATAATCACTTCGCCCTGCTTGGGGGTGTATTCCTCCCAAGTCGGAACCACCACCACCCGCTTTGAAACGCGCAGCGGCTTGTAATACTTCTTCCACTCGTTTGCCCAGTCTTCCTCTTTGACGTTGGACAAGCAGAG
Source organism: uncultured Clostridia bacterium (assembly GCA_937874755.1). GTDB lineage: Bacteria > Bacillota > Clostridia > Christensenellales > CALWSW01 > CALNBC01. The sequence continues at coordinate 2,813 of CALNBC010000191.1, read as the reverse complement.
GGCGAGTTTGCCCGGGTCGTAGCCCGGCACATCCTTTGAGACTTCCAAAAGTTTTGCGAGTTTTTCGCGTATTAGAGCAATATTGTCCGCCATGGAGGCGTCCTTGGGGATGTACCCAAGCACCGCGGCATCCTCGCCGAATTTTTCGTAAACCTCGTCGCCTATGTAATCCCAGTCGGCATCCTCGTCACTACTATAGAGATCCTGTATATCCTCTATTACGGTGCCCGCGCAACCCGATTCGCAGAGCAGCTCACTGACCGCCTCCACCCCGGCGGTAGTGGTGGTTATCTTGAGTTCTATCCAGTCCATTCGAACCTCCCGCGGGTGTTAGTTACCATCGAGCGTCTCTTCGATTTTGTCCTTGACCTTTTCGAAAAAGCCTTTTTCTTTTTTATCCTTCTGGGGTGCGCTCTTTTTGCTCTTTTGTGAATCACCCTTATTGCCCAGGGATTCGTCGAACTGGATGAGCAGCTCCCGTTGCTCGTCGGTCAGCTTCTTGGGAACGTCCACGACCAAGCGAACAAACATATCGCCCTTGCTGCTCTGGCGCAGCCTCTGGATACCCTTGCCCGCTATGCGCACGACCTCGCCCGGTTGGGTGCCTGGAGCGACCTGATAATCCATGTCCCCTTCGAGGGTGGGTACCACAATGGTTCCGCCCAGGGTAGCGGTGGCATAGGATATGGTCTTATCGTAATTGATGTCGTACCCTTTGCGCCTGAACAGCTTGTGGGGCTTTACATGCACCATAACGTAGAGGTCGCCGTTCGAACCGCCTTTTCTTCCCGGTTCTCCCTGACCCGATAGAGATATGGATTGACTATCGTCTATGCCGGCGGGGATGTTGACGGTCACGCTGCGCATCCTGTTAACTCTGCCCCTGCCCTTGCATGCGTCGCAAGGTTCGTCTATGATGCTGCCCTCGCCCCGGCAGGTGCTGCAGGTCGTTACCTGTTGCACCTGGCCGAATATGGAATTCTGGACGGTTTTGACTTGACCGGTGCCGTTGCAGCTGGGGCAGGTGCGCTGCTTTGTGCCGTCCTTCGCGCCCGTTCCATGGCAGGCTTCGCAGTTTTCGCTGCGTTGAATAGTGAAGGACTTTTTGCCCCCGAACGCAGCTTCCTCGAAGGTTAGGTTGAGGTCGTAGCGAAGATCGGCGCCCTGTTCGGGTCCGCTCCTTCTCGTGCCGGAGAACCCGCCGCCGCCGAAAAATGAATTTATAATGTCGTCGAATCCGCCGAAACCGGAGAATCCGCCCGAGTACCCTCCGCCGTAGCCTCCCGCCGTCTGGTCGAAGGCGGCGTGCCCAAACTGGTCATACTGTGCGCGCTTTTGTTTGTCGGACAGCACTTCGTAGGCCTCGTTGACCTCTTTGAATCGAGCATCGGCCTCTTTGTCATCCGGGTTCATGTCCGGATGGTATTTTTTTGCCTGCTGCCTAAATGCCTTTTTTATTTCATCTGAGGAGGCGTCCTTTGAGACGCCCAGTACCTCGTAATAATCGCGTTTTGCCATTCTAGTCGTTTCCCCTCACACAAGCCGGGGCGAGGGGCAATTTCCCCTCGCCCGGCTTTGGCTGTGGATTTATGTTAATCCGAATCAGTGAACTTCATAGTCGGTGTTGACCGAATCGTCGGGTCCGTTGCCGCCGTCGTTCGGAGGCGTATACCCGCCTGCATTGGGGTCGGTCGAGCCGTCGCCGCCCGCATTTGCGCCTGTTTGCTGATAAATCTTTCCGAATATCTCGTAGGATACTTCGGTCAGCTTTTCGCTCGCCGCCTTGATGGCCGCAGTGTCTGTTCCGGAGAGCGTGACCTTTAGGGCTTCGACCTCGGCGTTGATCTTTGCCTTGTCGTCCTCTGAGAGCTTATCACCCAGTTCCTTGACGGTCTTCTCGGTGGTGTAGACGAGCTGGTCCGCTTGGTTCCTGGTTTCTACCTCGTCCTTGCGCTTCTTGTCTTCCTCGGCGAACTGCTCCGCTTCCTTGACGGCGCGGTCTATCTCGGCATCCGTAAGGTTGGTGGATGCGGTTATGGTCACCTGCTGCTGGTTGCCCGTTCCAAGGTCTTTTGCGGAAACGTGCACTATGCCGTTGGCGTCAATGTCGAAGGTGACTTCGATTTGCGGTACGCCGCGGGGTGAGGGGGCTATGCCCGCAAGGGTGAAGCGACCGAGGGTCTTGTTGTACTGTGCCATTTCGCGCTCGCCCTGCAACACGTGCACCTCTACGCTGGTCTGACCGTCCGCCGCGGTGGAGAATATCTGGCTTTTCTTGGTGGGTATGGTGGTGTTGCGTTCGATGAGCTTGGTGAACACGCCGCCGTAGGTTTCGATGCCCAAGGAGAGAGGGGTAACGTCGAGCAGGAGTATATCCTTGACTTCGCCGCCCAACACACCCGCTTGGATTGCCGCGCCGATGGCGACGCACTCGTCGGGGTTGATGCCCTTGAAGGGCTCCTTGCCGGTGATGTTCTTTAGGGCATCCTGCACAGCGGGAATACGGGACGAGCCGCCGACAAGTATTACCTTCTCGATGTTTGCTGCGGTCAGGTTAGCATCTCTCAGCGCGTTCCGCACGCAAACGATGGTCTTATCCACCAAGTCGGAGGTGAGCTCATTGAATTTTGCCCTGGTGAGGGTGACGTCCAGGTGCTGGGGTCCGTTTTGATCCATGGTGATGAAGGGCAGGTTGATGTTGGCGCTCATCATGCCCGAAAGCTCGACCTTTGCCTTTTCGGCGGCTTCCTTCAGGCGCTGATGGGCATTTCTATCCTGCAAAAGGTCTATTCCGTGGGACTTTTTGAATTCGG
>CALNBC010000190.1 GCA_937874755.1 uncultured Clostridia bacterium | reverse complement strand
AGCTACAAATGCAAGGCAAGACCGAAGAAGCAACCAAATACATCAATGACATGCTTGGCCTGGGCTATATAACCGATGCAGGTGCATCGCAGATATTGTATGTCAACATGGGGGTAAACCCTCCCCAAGCGCAACCCTCACAGGTCGAGGAAGAAGCGTACGACATTTATTCGAGAGCAATGCGCGGCGGGAATACGTCAAAGAGCTTCATTTTATCGGAGATTAACCGTATAGCGGGTTTCGGCCAACATTCTGCTGAAGCTATTCAACTGGCACGAGCAATGGTTACTTCGGAAAATGCTGACGGTAAGCCTAAAAAGGCAAGCAATGCACCCAAAGGCTCGTCCTCTAATTAAGGTCACGGAGGCTTAACATGGCTTACAATAAAGATGAATTTATGCGCCGTGCGCGCACGATAACACAAAACAGCGGAGAGAAGAGGCGCAAGGAGCCCGAGGGCGTTGCTGCTTCTGTCGAACGGCTGAAAGAACGCTATAAGCAAGAGCAGGACGCTAAAACGGCGTCCTATTCTACATATCAAGAGCGCGACCCGCTTATGGACGCGGCAAGGCAATACAGACCACAGGAAAGCGGCGGCTTTTTCGACCGCATGATCGGGAACACGCGCAGCGTCACAAATACCATGCGCCCGTATATAGAACAGTCAAAAGAGCAAGCAAAGGTCAGTCCGTATGCGGATTATAACTTATTGTCCACTCAAAACAGGATGGACGAGCTGCAAAAGCAGATGGGAACGTCGCTTGACCGCTATACGCAGTACGCGCCAACAGGCGTAAATTCTGAATATAAGGCGCTGCAAGACGAGTACAACGCTCTCAAAGCAGAGTCTAGGCAGGTAGGGCGCGCCAACAGGGGCGCTGAATATCGTTCGCTTGTGGATTCGCCCGACTATACAAAGTATTCGGAGGCCGGCGCAAGCGTTGAAAACCCGTCATGGCAAGAAGCGCAGGGCGGCGGTGGATTAAGCATTGCCGGGTGGTATCCTTTTGGCAAACCGCAGAAGAACAAGGTGTCCTTTTACATGGAAAACCAGAAAGGCGGCGGCGAGGCGGCTTTTGAGTTCCTAACCGAGGATGAAGTAGATACTTACAACTATTTGCTTGGAAAAGACATGGAACAGGGCACGACCGAGGCGGA
>CALNBC010000189.1 GCA_937874755.1 uncultured Clostridia bacterium | reverse complement strand
GCTAGGGAGCTTCTGCCCACAGGTAATTCGCCCCGCCTACCCTGAAACCGCTCCGGATTCGATTAAGCAGTACCTGACTCCCGAACAATACAAGCTTTACAAGCTGATTTATAACCGCTTCATGGCGAGCCAGATGATGCCCGCCAGAATCGAGACTATATCGGTCACCTTCTCGGCGCAAAATGCAGGCGAGAATACCTACGAATTCAAGTCCACCGGAAGCCGCGTGCTGTTTGACGGTTACACCGCCGTTTACACCGAAGGCAGGGACGACGGCGAGGAAGAAAAGGAGTTCCGCCTTCCCGCCATCGCAGAGGGGGATTTGTTCGACTGCCACGAGCTCAAGACCGAGCAAAAGTTTACCCAACCCCCCATGCGCTACACCGAAGCCTCCCTCGTCAAGGAACTGGAGGAGCGCGGAATAGGTCGCCCCAGCACATTCTCGCCGACTATATCCACCATAATCGACCGCGGCTATGTCAAGAGAGAAAAGCGCGTGCTCTACCCCACCGAGCTGGGCGAAATAGTCACAAAGCTTATGAAAGAAAACTTCCCCGACATTGTGGACGTCAAGTTTACCGCGGGCATGGAGGAAAAACTGGACGATGTGGAGGAGGGCAAGCTCGAGGGCAAGCAACTCCTTCGCGAGTTTTACGGTCCCTTCGAGGAAACGCTGAAAAAAGCCGAAGCTACCATAGAGAAGGTCGAAATAGCGGACGAGGTTTCAGACGTCGTGTGCGACAAATGCGGCGCGATGATGGTCTACAAAACAGGCCGTTTCGGAAGGTTTTTGGCGTGCCCGAACTTCCCCGAATGCCGCAACACCAAGGCAATAGTCGAGACGGTGGACGTTCCTTGCCCAAAGTGCGGCGCGAAGATAGTGAAGCGCCGCGCTAAAAAAGGCGGGAAACCGTTTTACGGCTGCGAGCGCTACCCCGACTGCGACTTCGTGTGCTGGGATATGCCGTCAAACGAAAAATGCCCGTCTTGTGGCGGCTTTATGGTCAAGAAGGGCGGTCGTGCAGGCGAAAACCTCAAGTGTACCTCCTGCGGGAACACCGTCAAGGTCGAGAAGAATGCCGAAGGATAGAGTGACCGTCGTAGGCGCGGGGCTCGCCGGCTGCGAGGCCGCCTGGCAGCTCGCCAAGCGCGGCATACCCGTAACCCTCATCGAGATGAAGCCAAAAAAATTCTCCCCTGCCCACCACAGCTCTGATTTTGCCGAGCTGGTTTGCAGCAATTCCTTCAGGGGAGAAAGGCTGCAAAACGCAGTAGGTTTGTTAAAGGAAGAACTCCGAAGGCTGGATTCCCTTGTAATGCGCTGCGCGGATGCGACCCGCGTCCCGGCAGGCGGCGCACTGGCGGTGGACAGAGAGGGCTTTTCTCGAGCCGTTACCCAAAGTGTGCGCAATCATCCGTCAATCGAAGTAGTAGAAGGGGAAGCGGAAGCAATCCCCGAAAGCCCTGCGATAATAGCCACCGGACCGCTTACGAGCGAGCCGATGGCTAAAAGCATTTCAGGGTTGTTTGGTGACGGACTGTATTTCTTTGACGCAGCCGCACCAATAGTGACTGTTGAGTCGCTGGATATGGACAAGATATTCCGCCAGTCGCGTTACGACAAAGGGGGCGAGGACTATATAAACTGCCCCATGAACGAAGCGGAGTACTTCGCTTTTCTAAGCGAGCTTAAGAATGCAGAAACCGCCGAATTGAAGGACTTCGAGGACGATAGGATATTCGAGGGTTGCATGCCCGTAGAGGTCATGGCAAAACGGGGCGATATGACCCTGGCCTATGGACCGCTCAAGCCCAAGGGGCTGACGGACCCGCGGACGGGGAAAAGACCCTTCGCGGTCGTTCAGCTGCGGCAGGACGATGAAAAGGGCACGCTTTTCAACATAGTCGGATTCCAGACCCATCTGAAGTTCCCTGAGCAAAAACGTGTATTCTCCATGATACCCGGTCTTGAACACGCGGAATTTGCTCGATACGGCGTCATGCACAGGAACACGTTCATCCATTCTCCGGGCAACCTCGACGCGAATTACTCGGTTAAGGGCAAACCCGGGCTATATTTCGCAGGTCAGATTACGGGGGTCGAAGGGTACGTCGAATCCACCGCGAGCGGGCTCGTAGCCGGCATTTCTCTGGCAAAATGGCTGGGTGGCGAAAGTCAGCCGGATTTTACCGGCAAGACCGCAGTTGGTGCACTTGGTCGGTATATTTCAACCTATTCCGGCGCGGACTTCCAACCCATGAACATCACCTTTGGCATAATCGAGCCGCTCCCCGAGCGCATACGCCAAAAAACCGAGCGCTATACGGCCATCGCCGAAAGGGCGCTGAATGTGCTGGACGATGTCATCCGCGAATACTCTCATTGAATCAGAAATCAAAGGAAACGCCTGAACGCAGGAGAGAGCAATCAAAAAGAGACGATTTACCGGGTCGTCTCTTTTTGTTATAAGGCTACTATCGACAGGCTGGATTTGCCGAATCAGGGCACATATTTTCACATATTGACAATGCCTTGAACCGTTATGTTTAGGGTGGAGCGGTCGGCGAACAGGTCGACTATTTTATTTGTCAGTTTGTTATTCTCAATCAATTTAATCCTTGGGCGCATGCCGGATTCCTCGTAATTTCGCACGACAACTCCTACGTCGTCCGTGCTGAGCCTTACGCAAGTTCCTACGGGGTAGGGCGCGACCTTTCTGGTCAAAGCGTCGACGACTACAGGGTCAAAAGAGTCTTCGTAACCGCTCATTATGTATTCAACTGCGTCCGAAGGGAGCATTGCCTTCCGGTAAGGCCTGTCAGAGGTCAGCGCGTCGTAAACGTCCGCTACGGAGACAATGCGGCAATATAGCGGTATGGAATCGCCTGAAATACCTTCGGGATAGCCTCCGCCACCATATTTCTCGTGATGATACAGCGTGACGATTTTTGAGCTATATGTTATGTCCGAATAATCGCGTACGTAATTGTAACCAAATTCGGAGTGCTTCTTTACAAGCTCGAACTCATCGGTGGTTAGTTTCCCATTCTTGTTCAGTACCTTTTTATCTACGAGCATCTTGCCGAAATCGTGTATCAACGAGCCGATGGCAAGTTCATAAAGCATGTATCGACTTAGCTTCAACTCAATCCCCAGTATGATGGAAAGCACCGCTACGTTCAGACTGTGGCTGTACGTGTAATCGTCGAATGCGCGCAAGTCTACCAGGTTTACCATGGTGTCGCGATTGTGCAGAATCTCGTCCACCATGCTGTTAGAGAGCTTTTTCAGTGTCGAGAGATTCCTTCTGATTCCACCCGTGGTGTTGGCACCTACGTTCAGACAAAGAAGCTGAAGCTCGTTCCATGTCTTTATCCTAAGATCGCGGCTTATTACGTCTTTTATCTCAAGCCCTTCGGAAATTTCGTCATCAATATACAGCCCCTGGTAGCCGAGGCTGTTTATTTTTTCGATCGTCGAAGGCGAGAGCTCCTTGCCTTTTTTCAGGAGCAATACCCTGTTAGATGCGATAAGATTCTGTGCCAACTTGTGACCGGGGCGCAGATTATCAACTGTTATGTATCTCATATTCTTACATATCGTCTTTCAATATACCGTTATTGCTTCGATACTTGTGCTAGTTGAGTCCGTTGATATTGAGTATGAGGCTTATGTTGCCATCGCCGAGTATCGTACAGCCCGATATGCCCCTCGTCGGCGTATTAAGGTGCCTGGATATATATTCAGGAATGGACTTCACGACTATCTGCTGTTCGCCTATGAGCCTATCCACGAAAAGACAGAAAGCTCCCGTCTGGGCTTCTATGAGCACAAGTATCCCGTCGCAAAAGTTGGTTACATCTGTTGCAATATCGAATTTTTGATGCAGGCGAACAATCGGGTAACACTCACCGCGTAGCCATATCATTTCGTTGCCGGTCGGATCTTTAATGAGGTCTTCTCTATTTGGTTTGAAAGAATTCTTAATAGATAGCAGGGGGATTATATAGGAACTTTGTCCGACGGAGATGAGCATGCCGTCGATTATCGCCAGGGTGAGAGGTATCCTTATGGTGGTGCTCATTCCAGCTCCGCAGCCGCTGGCTAAATTCACAGAACCGCCTATGTCCCGGATGTTTTTCATGACGACGTCCATACCCACGCCGCGACCGGAATACTCGGATACTTGCTCTTTTGTGGAAAAGCCGGGAGCGAATATCAAGTTGTACGCTTCGGTGTCTGTAATCTCGTCCCTGTTCTTGTGGATAATGCCCTTTTCTATGCCCTTGTCGATCAGCTTTTCTCGGTCGAGACCGCGGCCGTCGTCCGAAACGGTAATCAGCACGTCGCTGCCGGAATTGCGCGCTTCGAGCTTGATTTCCCCCGTGGGGTTCTTGCCCAATGCTTCCCGCTCGGTTGCGGATTCCAGACCGTGATCCATGGAATTGCGGATTATGTGCATCAGCGGGTCAGAGAGATGGTCAAGTACGTTTTTGTCCAGTTCGGTGTCCTCGCCGTATATGACTAGCTTTGCCCGCTTGCCCGTCTTGACCGACATATCCCGCAATATGCGCTCCATCTTATGGAACGCGGAAGAAACGGGAACCATGCGGATGGACATGACGAGATCCTGAAGTTCGTCCGTCAGCTTGTGAAGCTGCCTGGCTGCTTTATCGAAGCTCTCGATGTTTAGATTCACGACTTCTGGATTTCTGATGACAGTCGCTTCTGTAATCACCAACTCGCCAACGAGATCCATGAGCATGTCCAGTTTGTTTATGCTGACGCTCATAAAGGCCTGCCTATGCGCCACAGCTGTTTCAAAGTTTTGGGCAACCGACTGAATGGCTTTTTCTTGCTCTTGTTCGGCGGGCCCGAATATCTTTTCTGCCTCTTGAGTCTCAAGTTGACGGATTTCGAGGCTTTGAATGAAAAAAGTTTCGCGTATTTTCTTTTCAAGAGTGCCTACGTCTTCTTTTGAAGCCATATAGAGGGTGCAGCCGTCCGCAGCTATGGTATAAGCGCTTAGCTCCCCGAGAAGGTCTTCAGGTACTGTGGCGACACTCGAGCACAGACCGCCCAGAGATTTGACCAGTCCGAATGCGCGCACGTTTTCCATCTTTGCGTCAGGATTAAAGAAAACTTTTGCTTCGTAACAGCGGTCTTTGTCCGCCGCGCGCGCTTGCTCGTCGCATTCAGCCGTGGGATTGCTTCCACGATTGGTTAGCATGGAATGGAATTCCCTGATGCGATTTATCAGCGGTGCAGTGTCTATGTCGGGTAGGGCGCCCCCTTGGATTTTCTGCATTTCGGCTTTGATGATATCAACTGCTTCAAAGGCAAGTGTGTTGATATTCGCGTAATCGCTTTTATGCGTTTCGTTTTGGCGCATGTAATCAAACAAGTCCTCAAGGGCATGGGCGAGGCTTGCAATGCTGTCGAAGTCCATCATTGCGGACGAGCCTTTGATGGTATGCAGTATTCTGAACATTTCCGCGATGTTGTCCGATGAAAAATGACCGGAGCTTTCACAGTTCAGCAGAATGGACTCAAGGCTGTCCAGCAGTTGTGTGTTTTCATATAGGTATGTATCCAGCATAGAATCGCCAGTGGCCATACCTGCACCTCCTTGTTAACGTAGAGTTGTGCTGTTAGGGATTCCACGCCGAAAAAGCTTGCATAGAGAATGCCTAACTGCGCTTCGCTATTGGATATTGCTAAGAGCGGAAACTATGATGTCTTCCTTAAAAGGCTTGACGATGAACCCCTTTGCGCCGGAAAGGACGGCTTCGCGCACCATGCTTTCTTGACCCATAGCCGAAACCATGATTACATTGGCGGAAGGGTTTATTGCGAGTATTTTCTTTAGACTTGCCAATCCGTCCATTTCAGGCATCGTTATATCCATGGTGACGATATCCGGCAAAAGTTCCTGGTATTTTTGAATGGCTACCTTGCCGTTTTCCGCCTCTCCTATGACTTCGTAACCGTGTTTGGAGAGCATATTTTTGATGGAGACCCTCATGAATGCCGCATCGTCAACTATCAAAATCGTTTTCATAAATTGCTAGATTCCTCCTGTGCCCATTGTCTGTTGTTATATTTGTTTGGTGCTGAGCGGCGAGACTGTGCGTATCTTTAGCAGCCCAGTCTCGCAGTCGAATTCTATAGATCTTCCGCAGCTTCCGCCGGTGTCCTCCGCCATTATGGGGATTGAGCGCTCGAGGAGCAGTTTTTTACACATCTTAACATTTCTTTCTCCCACGTTCATAATGTCAAGATTTCTCGATGTATTGAACATGTGCGCCCCGCCTGCCAGCTTTGCCAGTATACGCCGCGGTATAGCTCCCGCAGTGATGAGCCTGTGCAAAAGAGCGGGTAT
>CALNBC010000188.1 GCA_937874755.1 uncultured Clostridia bacterium | reverse complement strand
CGATTATTGATTTGTCGGTACTTTTATACTATAATGGGAAAAAGATTTAGCATGTTCGCATGTCAATGATTATCTTTTACAAAGGAGAATAATATGTCGTTCATTGAGAATGCCATACAGCGCGCAAAGGGTGCGCACAAGCACATCGTGCTCCCCGAAGGCAGGGAGCCCAGAGTGGTGCGCGCAGCGGCAATCATCAAAGCAGAAGGCATCGCCGCAGTTACCGTGCTGGGCAAGCCGGACGAAATCAGGGAAATCGCCAAAAAAGAAGGGGTGGACATTTCGGGTATTGCGCTTATCGAGCCCGAAACCGCCCCTAATTTTACCGAGTTCGCCAACGCATTCTACGAACTGCGCAAGGCAAAGGGCATGACCGAGGAAAATGCGCTCGCAACCATGAAAAACCCCATGTATTACGGTACCATGATGGTCAAGATGGGCGCAGCGGACGGGCTCGTCGCCGGCGCTCTTTGCACCACCGCGGACACGCTTCGCCCCGGGCTGCAAATTGTCAAGACCGCCCCCGGCGTCAAAACCGTCTCTTCCGCCATGGTCATGGAGGTTCCCAACTGCGAATACGGCGCGGACGGCGTGTTCGTATTCGCGGACTGCGCCATCAACATCGAGCCGGACGCCCAGCAGCTTGCAGACATCGCCATCGCTTCCGCTGCCACCGCCAGCAACATCGCGGGCATAGAGCCCAAGGTCGCCATGCTTTCGTTCTCCACCAAGGGCAGCGGAAAGGGCGAAATGGTAGACAAGGTGGTCGCCGCCACCGCACTGGCCAAGGAACAAGCGCCCGACCTCTGCCTCGACGGCGAGCTTCAGGTGGACGCGGCTATTGTCGAAACCGTCGCCAAGCTCAAGAGCCCGGACAGCAAGGTAGCCGGCAAAGCCAACGTCTTCATATTCCCCGACCTTCAGTCGGGCAATATCGGGTACAAACTCGTCCAGCGTCTGGCAAAGGCCACCGCAATAGGTCCGCTGTGCCAGGGCTTCGCAAAGCCCATCAACGACCTTTCCCGCGGCTGCTCCACCGAGGACGTGGTGAACGTCGTTGCGC
>CALNBC010000187.1 GCA_937874755.1 uncultured Clostridia bacterium | reverse complement strand
GCTAAGTTCGATAAAACCATCGAATTGCATATTCGCCTTGGTGTAGACCCCCGCCACGCAGACCAGCAGGTTCGCGGCGCGGTGGTTTTGCCCCATGGAACCGGCAAAACCGTTCGCGTTCTGGTCATCTGCAAGGAAGATAAGTTCAAGGAAGCTGAAGAGGCCGGAGCGGATTTCGTCGGCGGTGAAGACATGATTCACAAGATTCAGTCCGAAAACTGGTTCGGATTCGATGTTTGCGTCGCCACCCCGGACATGATGGGCGTGGTCGGTCGCATCGGTCGCGTGCTGGGGCCCAAAGGACTCATGCCAAACCCCAAGTCGGGCACCGTCACGATGGACATCGCAAAAGCCATCAAGGATATCAAAGCCGGTAAGGTTGAATACCGCGTCGATAAAACTGCTATCATCCATGTACCCGTCGGGAAGAAGAGTTTCGGTACCGAAAAGCTTGCCGAAAACGTGAAGACTTTGATGGAAGCTGTCATCAAGGCAAAACCCGCCACGGCGAAGGGCGCATATCTCAAGAGCGTTGTTATGACCTCTACTATGGGTCCTGGAGTCAAACTCAACCCCGTCAGGTTCTAATGCTTGACACGACAATTTAACTGTAATATACTACTAACGTTAAGTTCTTATTCGCCACAGACAGCAGGTGCCGTTTGGCATAAATCCCTCTGGGATGCCCGCCGAGGCTAACAGTTCCACCGCATAAGGTGTGATATTGCGTGCATTCGGCCCCTGCCATTTTTGACAGGGGCTTTTACCTTGTCATCTGTGTTCAACGCTTTCTCAAGGAGGTGAAAAAATGGCAAACCAGGCTATTATCGCTACAAAGGCCGCTCAAGTGAACGAACTCGAGAAGAAGATTTCCTCTTCAAAGAGCATAGTGTTCGTCGATTACCGTGGATACACCGTCGATCAGGACACCGAACTGCGCAACAACTTCCGCAAAGCCGGAGTTGAGTACGCCGTTATCAAGAACGGGATTACGCAGCGCGCCGCTGCCAAGGCAGGAATCGACGATTCAGTGAACGAGTTCCTGAAGGGACCCACTGCTATCGCATTCGGTCTTAACGACGCTGTCGCGCCCGCAAAGATCCTCAAAGAGTTCATCAAGAAGTCAAAAAAGGGCGAGATCAAAGGCGGCGTAGTTGACGGGAAGGTTCAAAATGCATCAAGTATCGATGCGTTGGCAGAGCTACCGCCGAGGGAAGTGCTCATCGCCCGCATACTTGGCAGCATGAACGCGCCCATCACAAAACTGGCTGTCGCTCTCAATGCCATCAAAGAGAAGATGGAATCAAGCGAATCGGCCGCAGAGTAAATCCAGTATCGGAACACAAAATCAATTTCGGAGGAAAATCATGAATAAGGAACAGTTTATTGAAGCCATTAAAGGCATGACTGTCCTCGAGCTGGCCGATCTGGTCAAAGCTCTGGAGGATGAGTTTGGCGTATCAGCCGCAGCTCCCGTAGGTGCGGTCGCCGCAGGCTCTGCCGCCGTAGCCGTCGAGGAAGAAGTCGAGAAGACCGAGTTTGACGTCGTTCTAACCAGCATTGGCGCAGAAAAAATCAAGGTCATCAAGGTCGTTCGCGAGCTAACAGGCCTTGGTCTCAAGGAAGCGAAAGAACTTGTTGACAACGCTCCCAAGCCCGTCAAGGAAGCCGTTTCCAAGGAAGACGCAGACCGCATTGCCGAAGCCCTCAAGGGCGCAGGCGCAGAAGTCGAAATTAAATAATTGTATCCAAACAACTAGCGGGGCCTTTGCGCCCCGCTTTCCTTTATCAATGGTTCAGTAGCCTTGTAAGGGTTGCAATTTCCGCCCAATCTGCTATAATCAACCTCGTTAATGTGCCCGTAGCTCAGTTGGATAGAGCGTCAGATTCCGACTCTGAAGGCCGCAGGTTCGACTCCTGTCGGGCACGCCATACTAAAGAGCCCTTAACTGCAAGTTAGGGCTCTTTATGTATTCAGCTTAACCCAATTTTGCTATAAGGTCTTGTTCAAAGAACGGTTGCGCCACATAAAGCCCGTATTCTCGACATAAACCCTGCAATATAGATTGCATTTGACTAATATGGCTATTTTATTAGTCACAGATGACTGAAAAATAACTTTAGTATAGACATAATTAGGATGTTGTGATATATGAATTATGAGATATATATGAGACATATGAAAAAGTCTGCCTGCTTGGTGTTTAATATTTACCAAGCAGTTGTCATAGCGCAACTTCTAAACCACATCACAACAGTTATTATTATTTAGAAGGGCAGTATTCATGCGTTCATCTGAGAACTTCGGAAAACTCAATAAAGGTATATTGTCGGAACCGGTATATGTCTATAATCACGCAGCTGTACAGATGACTAATTACAAAACTGCTATGTTGATGGCAATATGCGCTGCCATCGTATGTCTTGCCTTTTTGATAGGTTCGCTCTTTATCAAAAGTTTAGCCCACTGCCTATGGGTGTATGCAACCTTCGCAGTCATTGAGCTCGCCCTTATTGCATATATCTTAACTTACGTTTCGATTAATATACGTTTAGCTACATCTACAATCTATCTCGTTGTCTTTTCGATATCTCTGATGGTAATTATATTGGGAACCTGTTTTGATAAAAAGAGCAGCGCAGCGATGTTCATAGGGGTAATAGCGGCGATTCCTTCGCAGATTCTTGATAAACAGGGTCGAGTAACTGCTTTTTGCGTTGCACTGACTGTTTTGTTTTGCCTGCTTGCTCATTTGTTTAAGGATAGTAGCGTTGCATGGACGGACACAATAAATGCTACTGCCGCCATGTTCATAGGAATAGGTATGATTTATTATAACATTAATACGAGGATAAACAGCATCGCCGGCAACGCTAAGTTGCAATGGAGTGAATCTAGATACAAGGCGATCCTCAACGATTCTGAGGACATTCTATTTGAAATAGATACAGTCAAAAAAGTGTGTTATGTTGGAGAAATGGGCAAGAACTATTTCAAATAGAATGTCCTCAGAATCGTTGAGG